>NZ_FOGF01000024.1 GCF_900111135.1 Granulicatella balaenopterae
ATTTACGGTATCTCTTTGTACGTAGAAGTTGTTCATAATTCTTTCTTATCAGACTAACAAGCTCATTACCTGCTTTGCGTATCTTATCAGAAAGAGCCACAACTTTAAGTACAACAGAATAAGGCATATCGGTCTCAACTACCAAAATATGCCTGTCAGAAAGTTTATGATATTTTTTCAGAATTTTGTTGTATTCTTTGTCAATCATGGCTTTTCTACTCCTCAATATACTTAATTACTGTAGCTTCGCTGATATGCCCTACTGTAGATACAAAATATCCTCTTGACCATATTTGCATAGAACTGTTTTAGTTTTGGATATACCTTAAATAATTCAATAGCGCTTATACTTTTTAGTGTCCTGACAACATCGCAAGGTGCAACCGTTTGTGGGACATCTACAAAGATATGTATATGGTCAGGCATTACTTTAAGTGCCTTAATATGATAATTATAATCATCGCAGATTTTCTGTAATATCTGTTTTAATCTATCCTCTACATCCCCTTTTAGTACCGAAAATCTGAATTTCGGACACCAGATGATATGATACTGTATCAGATATTTACAATGCGAAGCACTATGATATTGTTCCTCGCTCATTATTTTCTCCTAACTGATATTTTTCCTGAATACCTCTACGCATTAGATCAAGAAATGTAATAGTTTTACCTTCCTCAACAGAATAGATACATGCAAGGTTTTCAAGTTCCTTTTTCCACTCGGATGGGATGAAAACATTGATTTGTACGTTATCATTTTTAGGTCGTGCCATTAGTGCCATTTGCTTTCTATGTTTTGTTTATACATATATTATATGCTATTGTCAAGTAAAGAGAAGCCGCTTTCATCCCACACGCAAACATGTGGGTTTTCGCCGCAAATTTATACCAAATCTCATAACGCAAAAAAACTAATCGAAATCCTTTTCAAATTTCGATTAGTTTTTTTAGTAATATTTAGGCTTTTGCTAATTCTTCTTGTAATAATTTGTTGACTATACCTGGGTTAGCTTTACCTTTTGTTTGTTTCATAATTTGACCAACTAAGAAGCCAACTGCACGGTCTTTACCGTTTTTGAAGTCTTCGATAGATTGTTGGTTATTTGCTAATATATCTTTAATAATCGGTAATAAGACTGCTGGATCACTTAATTGAACCATACCATGTTTTTCAACAATAGCTTTTGCAGAACCACCTTCATCAGCTAATAATAAGAATACTTTCTTACCTAATTTAGAACTGATTGTGCCATCAGCAATTAAATTAATCATTTCAGCTAAGTTTTCTGGTGTTAAGTTTAAGTCATGTAATTCTAATTTTTTGCTGTTTAAGTGAGCTGATATATCACCCATTAACCAGTTTGAAGCTGCTTTTGGATCAGCACCTGCCGCAACTGTTGCATCAAAGAAGTCAGACATTTCTTTAGATAATGTTAATACCATTGCATCATAATCTGGTAAGTCATATTCTTTTGTATAACGCGCACGACGGACTTCTGGCATTTCAGGAATTGATTGGCGTACTTCTTCAACCCATTCATCAGAAATCACTAAATTAGGAAGATCTGGTTCTGGGAAGTAACGGTAATCACTTGCTCCTTCTTTAACACGCATTAAGATTGTGCCTTTATTCGCTTCATCAAAACGACGAGTCTCTTGTTGGATAATACCACCATTACGTAAGATATTCGCTTGACGTACTTCTTCAAAACCAATCCCTTTACGAACATTATTAAATGAGTTTAAGTTTTTCAATTCTGTTTTAACACCAAATTCTTCTTGTCCATAAGGGCGAATAGAAATATTAGCATCACAACGCATTGAACCTTCTTCCATTTTAACATCAGATACGCCTGTAAACATGATTTTTTGACGTAAAGCTTCTAAGTAAGCATAAGCTTCTTCTGGAGAACGCATATCTGCTTCAGAAACGATTTCAATTAATGGAGTTCCTTGACGATTTAAGTCAACATACGAGAAGCCATCTTCACCGTGAGTATTTTTACCGGCATCTTCTTCTAAGTGAACACGTTCGATACGGATACGTTTTGTTTCACCTTTAACTTCGATATCGATATAGCCATCATAACCAATTGGGTAATCAAATTGTGAGATTTGATATGCTTTTGGATTGTCTGGGTAAAAATAGTTTTTACGGTCAAATTTCGTTTCTTGATTGATTTTACAGTTTAATGCTAAAGCAGCGCGCATACCAAATTCTACGGCACGTTTATTTAATACTGGTAATACTCCTGGATAACCCCAGTCAATAACATTGGTGTTCGTATTTGGGTCTGAACCAAAATGAGCTGGTGAAGGAGAGAAAATTTTTGATTCTGTTTTTAATTCTACGTGGACTTCTAATCCGATTACTGTTTCAAAATTCATCTATCTTATCTCCTTTCTATAATGTTGGGCGTTGCAAATGATAGTTATTTGCTTGCTCGAAAGCATACGCCGCTTGATAGATTGTTTGTTCTTGGAAGTAATTTCCGATTAATTGGATTCCGATTGGTAAACCTTCAGATGAGAATCCAGCAGGTACTGAAATACCTGGCAAACCTGCTAAGTTAACAGGCACAGTTAATAAATCTGACATATACATGCTAATTGGATCATCGTTTTTCTCACCTAATCCAAATGCTGTTGAGGTTGTTACTGGAGCTAAGATTAAATCATAATCAGCAAATACTTTTGCGAAGTCTTGTTTGATTAATGTACGTACTTGACCAGCTTTTTTAAAGTATGCGTCATAATAACCAGAACTTAATGAGAATGTTCCTAACATAATACGACGTTTCACTTCCATACCAAATCCTTCAGAACGACTATTTACGAATAACTCTTCTAATGTTTCAGCATTTTCTGTGCGGTGACCATAACGAATACCATCGAAACGTTGTAAGTTTGATGATGCTTCTGATGAGGCAATAATATAATAAGCTGGGATACCAAATTTAGAGTGAGGTAAGCTAACTTCTTCCACGATTGCGCCCATTTGACGATATTGTTCAGCTGCTTTTAAGACTGCTTTTTGAACTTCTTCATCAACACCTTCACCAAAGTATTCTTTTGGTAAACCAATCTTCATACCTTTAATATCACCCGTTAAACCTTGGTGATAAGCTGGAACTGGTTTGTTAACACTTGTTGAATCATGAGTGTCATAACCTGAGATGGCTTCTAATACTAAAGCGTTATCTTTAACATTACGTGTAAATGGTCCAATTTGATCTAAACTTGATGCAAAGGCAATTAATCCATAACGAGAGACACGTCCGTAAGTTGGTTTCATACCTACTACACCAGTAAATGATGCTGGTTGACGAATACTACCACCTGTATCTGATCCAAGTGATGCTAATAATTCACCTGAAGCAACAGCTGCTGCTGAACCACCTGATGAACCACCAGGAACTTTTGTTAAATCCCATGGGTTTTTAGTCTTTTTGTAGTATGAAGTTTCTGTAGAACCACCCATCGCAAATTCGTCCATATTTAATTTACCAATATTAACGGCACCTTCTGCTTTAAGTTTTTCCATAACAGTTGCATCATAAATTGGATTAAATCCTTCTAACATACGGCTAGCTGCAGTAGTTGTTAAGTCTTTAGTCACGATATTGTCTTTAATACCAATTGGTAAGCCTTGTAATGATACGATTTCGCTATAACCTTTTTCATCAGCGGCTTTTGCTTGTTGTAAGGCTTCTTCTTCATTTAATGTTAAGAATGCTTCAACTTTTCCATCAATTGCATTAATTGTTTTAAAAGTATCTTTTACCAATTCTTCAGAAGTGAATTCTTTGGCACGTAAGCCATCATGTAATTCGACTAATGTTTTATTTTCAAATAAACTCACGCTTCACCCTCCTCATCTGATCCAAGCATTGCTGGCACTTGAATAAATCCATCTTTTTCTGTTTTTACATTACGCATTAATAAATCACGTTCAGTTCCTTTTTCAGGAATATCTTCACGGTACACATTCACAATTTCAAAGCCATGTGTTGTAATTGGAACATCTGTTGTTTCTACAGCATTTAATTGTTCCACCATGTCGATAATATCACTCATTTGTTCGGTAAAGTGCATAATTTCATCATCAGCAAACGCTAATTTTGATAATTTTGCAACATGACGAACTTCTTTTTCTTGAATTGCCACTTTTATTTCCTCACTTTCAATCAATTATTTATTACTAATCAAATACATGATAGCTAAAGTTACCTTCATTAACGTCTTGTAGTAAAAAGGCTTCAACACCATTAACTGACATAATACGTACTTCTACGTTAATTTTTTTCGGTAAATATTTATTCGCCACATCTGTTACATGTTGGGCAAAAGCAATGATCTCAGATTCACCATAGAATTGAGTCATAATTGTTACGACCATTTTATCTGGAACATCATCCGTATAATGAATCTTAGCTGTTACACCAGATAGATTTGGGAAAAAGTTCTGTACTTGACTCTTAAAGTTTTCAAACGAACTTGATTCCTCAGTAGGGTCTCCTTTAATTAATGGTAAAATAACGATTTTTTCATTTAATTTCGACCAATTTTTAACTTCAGTCCCCTCTACAGAAGTTGCTTCCGTTAAGAACACACCTCCGCCGATATTATCCTCACGCTCTTGTTTAAAGATACCAAAAACAATAGGAACATTTTTCAAGCCATCATTTTGACGTAATCTTGTTAAAATGACATTGGCCATCTCTTTTCCTTTTTGAATCAATACATCATCAGGAATAGTTGCTGGAATGCCAGCTGCATCAGTTACTAAGGGATTGACACTATTCATTGCTAAACCAATACTGATACCACCTAATTCATAATTATTTTCAGTTTGAATCATATAGTCCTGTTCTAAGACTTGCGCTAAATACATTGGTTCATATTTAGCGGGGTCTGTTTCACCATTAGTTGCTGGATTTAACCCATCTGGATTGTCTTCACTATAACGATTTATCCATTCATACACCGTTGCACTTTCAATTACTTGTCCTTCACGGAAGAAATATTGATCCGTTGGGAAAACTTTTTTTGAAATAGCTAATAAACCTGTTTCAAAATTGCGTAAATTATAACCAGAATTCAAGCTTAAAGTTGCTCCACGTGATTGGCTTGGTAAGTATTTCCCATCAGTAATTAATGCGCGATAAAAATCATTTGATAATTGGTTGGTTGTTGACTTAACAGTATCGTTACCATTATCGGATTGCGGTTGATTAGGTGTTACTTCTGATAACTCTTCTAAGCCAACACAACCTGAAGTTAGAAAACTCACTGCTAAAAAGATAGCAAATAATTTATTTTTTTTCATTATCTTTCCGCTCCTTCTAACGCTTGTAATAATTGTTCTTCAGACCAGACTTCAATAGCAAGTTGTTCAGCTTTAGCTAATTTGCTTCCTGCAGCTTTACCAGCAATAACTAAATCTGTTTTCTTGGAAACTGACCCGGTTACTTTAGCTCCTTTTTCTTCCAAGATATTTTTTAATTCTGGACGTGAAAAATGTTCTAATGAGCCAGTTAGTACCACTGTTTTTCCTAACCATGGTGAGTCTATTACTGTTGTTGGTACAACTCCTAAATACGTCATATTAACCCCTGCATTTTTTAATTCTTGCATCATTTCTTGAACAGAATCCATGGCAAAATAAGTTAATACACTATCAGCAATTGTCTCACCTAAGCCGTCAATTACTAATAATTCTTCTTTTGTCGCATGCATTAAATGATCTAAATCACCGAATGTTTGAGCTAACAGTTTAGCCGCTTTACTCCCAACATGATGAATTCCCAAGCCGGTTAATAAGCGCTCTAATGAATTTGTTTTACTATTAGTAATCGCAGTTAAAATCTTTTCGGCTGATTTTTCTTTTACTTTATCTAAGGTCAATAAATCTTCCATTGTTAATTGATATAAATCCGCTACATCATGAATTAATTCCTTTTCAAATAGCTGGTCAATTAATCTAACCCCCACACCACTCATATTCATCGCATTACGTGATACAAAATGGGCTAATCCTTCTTTTAAAAGAGCTGAACATTTTGGATTGATACAACGCAGAGCTACTTCATCTTCTAAATGGACTAACTTTTCACCACAATTAGGACAATGAGTTGGAATCTCTAATGGCGTTGAGTCTTGTGGACGTTTTTCTAATACCACACGGGTTACTTCTGGAATAATATCACCAGCTTTATGGACCACAACTGTATCATTCAAACGAATATCACGTTGTTTAATTAAGTCAACATTATGCAAACTCGCACGACTAACACTTGTACCTGCTAATTGGACGCTATCCATAATCGCAGTTGGTGTTACGACACCAGTACGACCAACAGTCCATTCAACCTCATGTACAATGGTTGTTGCTTCTTCGGCTGGGAATTTGTAAGCAATGGCCCATCTTGGAGCTTTGACTGTATAGCCAATCTCTTGTTGTTGGGCTAGACTATTGACTTTAATAACAATGCCATCGATATCATATGGTAGGTTTGCACGATTTTGACTAATCTCCTCAATAAATGACCATATCTCATCTATTGTATCACATTTTCTGCATAGTGAATTGGTTACAAAACCTAATTTTTTAAAACTTTTTAATAATTCTTCTTGCGAGTTAGCCTCTAATCCTTCTGTTGTAGCACTACTATATAAAAATACAGCTAGATTTCTTTTGGCTGCTACTTTAGGATCTAATTGACGTAAACTTCCCGCCGCTGCATTACGTGGATTCGCAAAGACATCTAATCCTTCTGCCTCACGCTCTTCATTTAATTTAAGAAAGGCTTCTTTTGGCATATAACATTCACCACGAATTTCATTAGAAATTGCTTTTGGTAATTGTAATGGAATGGATTTAATGGTGCGAATATTTTGCGTAATATCTTCGCCAATTGTCCCGTCTCCACGAGTAGCTCCCAGCACTAAACGACCTTCTTCATAACGCAAAGAAACGGATAAGCCATCAATTTTTAATTCGCACATATATTGGACCGGCTCTTGCGTTAATTTACGTACACGTTGATCAAAAGATAGTAAGTCTTCTTTATTGAAGGCATTCGACAAGCTATATAAAGGAACTTGGTGCGTTACCTTTTGAAATCCTTCACTCACTTTATCCCCCACACGTTGAGTCGGCGATACTTGAGTAATTAATGTTGGAAATTGTTTTTCTAATTGTTCTAATTCTCGATACAGTTGATCATATTCGCTATCAGTTATACTTGGAGCATCCTTAATGTAATACTCATAACTGTACTGATTTAATTGTTGGCGCAATTCTGCTACCCTAACTTTTGCGCTATCTAGCGATACAGATTCAGTCATTACTGATTCTCCTTTTCTTATACCTTTGTGATTGGGGCAAAGCTTGCTAATAAGCGTTTAATCCCCACATTTGGAAAGGCGATATCAACTTCTTGATTTTGACCTGTTCCCGTAATTTTAACGATTGTTCCAACACCCCAAATTTTGTGTTGAGCTTTTTCGCCAACTTGCCAACTTGTTGCACTTGTAGTTGGTTTTTGACCAATTGAACGAGTTGGTTTGATGACTGATTGAACTGTGCGTGGTTTTTGAGTGGCTGATTTTTTTGTTGATTGATAGCCATTACTTGATATAGAGCCAACCCCCTTGCTTGTTACAGTTGTTTGGCCAGATTCTGAATAAAAACTACTTGAAAAGCGATTATTAACCGCATTCCCTAAACCTTCTTGATCTAATAACTCTTCATCCATTTCATCAATAAAGCGAGAAGGACGATTACTTTGAGTACGACCATATAACATACGACTATATGCATTTGTTAGGAATAATTTTTGTTCAGCACGTGTCACCCCTACATAAGCTAAACGGCGCTCTTCTTCCACATCGTCTCCTTCTTGAATAGCACGAATTGAAGGGAAAATACCATCTTCCATCCCCACCATAAAGACAACTGGGAATTCCAATCCCTTAGCCGCATGCAAAGTCATTAAGGTTACTTGCGCTAATTCTTCTTCCTCTTCTTTATCTAAATCAGTTACTAAGGCTAAATCTGTTAAGAATTGACTTAATGGTGACTCTTCTAAACTAGTATCCAAACGATCTTTTTCAAATTGTTTTGCTACTGAAATAAACTCCCGAATATTATCAATACGGGCATCAGCTTCCATCGTACGTTGTTGCTCTAATGATTCAATATAACCAGTCTTTTCAATATAGGTTTCGACTAATTCTGTTAATGACATCTCTTTTGTCAGTAAATCTTGCATCTCAGTCATCATTTCGCCAAATTCAGCAATTGATTTCCCTGCTTTACCACGAATTCCTAATAAAGTGCTTTGTTTAGCTGCTTCTAATAAAGATAAATCATGCATCATCGCAAAAGCATCAATTTTTTCAACACTTGTCGGTCCAACGCCACGTTTTGGTACATTAATCACTCGTCTAAAACTTAAGTCATCTGATGGGTTCAATAATAAACGTAAATATGCTAGAACATCTTTAATCTCCATACGGTCAAAGAAGCGCTGTCCGCCAACCATTTTAAATGGAATATTGGCTTTTAAGAAGCTATCCTCAATAGTTCGTGATTGCGCATTTGTACGGTATAATACCGCAAAATCATTATAAGAATAATCTTTATCAAACATTAATTGTTGAATCTGCTGAATAATATAGTGGCCTTCATCTTTTTCTGATTGCGCACGATAATAAGTAATCTTTTCACCTGATTGATTATCGGTCCATAAGGCTTTTTTCTTACGTTTTTGATTATTTTCAATCACTTGGTTAGCCGCTTGTAAAATCGTTTTCGTTGAACGATAATTTTGTTCTAATAAGACAACTTTCGCATTAGGATAATCATGTTCAAAGTTTAAGATATTTTCCATATTAGCTCCACGCCAACCATAAATACTTTGGTCTGCATCTCCTACAACGCAAATATTTTGATGTCCACTTGCTAAGAGATTAACTAATTTATATTGTGCTTCATTCGTATCTTGGTACTCATCAACGTGAATATATTGGAATTTATTTTGATAATATTCTAATACATCTGGATTATTTTCTAATAACAAGACCGTCTGCATAATTAAATCATCAAAGTCCATTGTCATGCTTTGTTTTAATTCATCTTGATAAGCATGGTAACACTTCGCTACAATTTGATCGATATAAGAAGTGTGTTCCATTTCAAATTGTTTTGGTGTTAATAAATCATTTTTTGCTTGACTAATTTTCCCTAAAATCATGCGATAATTAAATTTTTCGCTATCAATATTCAATCGTTTTAAAATACGTTTCATAGCAGCTTGTTGTTCACTCGGATCGCAAATGGTAAATGATTTGGCATATCCTATTCTTTCAGCATCACGACGTAACATACGCACACACATCGAGTGGAATGTTGATACCCACATATCTTGTGCTTCCAGTCCGACTAAAGCTTCAACACGCTCTTTCATTTCTTTTGCTGCTTTATTAGTAAATGTAATTGCTAGAATATTCCAAGGTCTAGTCTTTTGTTGTTCTAATAAATAGGCCATACGATGCGTTAATACTCGCGTCTTCCCACTACCAGCACCTGCCATAATTAATAATGGACCATCTGTACACACTACTGCTTCTTGTTGCTTGGGGTTCATCCCCTCTAATAAATTTGGAATACTCACTACTAACTTCCTTTCATTTTTATCTATCTCTATCTATGTTCATTATAGAATAAATCACATGTTTCAATTTCGTTCATTAAATCAATATGCGATTCTCCTGTTAAACGCAATATACCAATGACTTCTTCCTCGTATTGTGAGGTATTAGTATAATATTCAAAATCCCATTCTGGCTTAATTAAATTTAATAAGTTCATTTTACCTAACATATAAGGATATATCGGTATCATTAGCATTTCTTGATCAATTTTTTGTAATGAAATTGGTAAACCAGTTGCAGTTTTTACCAATAATTGATTCATTGATAGACCTAATTGTCTTTGGTTAAAATCATGTTGTACTACTGGTTGCATAGTTACTTTTTCCACATAAAAAATACCATTACTTGCTAATATCACTTGTACCGTCACAATCCCAACTCCTGATAAAGAGTCCATAATTTGATAGGCAATACGCTTTAATTCGATTGTCCATTTTGGATTCATTCCCTTTGAAACAATTGAAAATTGCAGACGATTACCAATATAGACATCTTCCGTAATCGGAAATACATCTACTTGTCCATCAAAATCTCGGACTACACTAATCGTAAAATGACGCTTTACTGGTACAATTGCTTTTATCATACAAGGAGCCGCTTTTATCATATCATATACTGCTGGTTCTAAATCATTATCCAATAAAGTCATTGGTGGATAATGCATTTCTCTTTTTTTATTTTCTTCTAAAATAGCTGGAAAACCAATACTTTCAATCGCTGAAGGTAATTCATCAATTGTTGATACTAAACTATAAGGAGCTACGTTAATTTGTAAATTCTCCAAGAATAATTTTTCAACGATTAAATTTTGTGAAATTTCAGCTAATTCAAATGATTGAAAATATTGCGTTTTACTGCTCATTAAATATCGTAATTCAATTTCAATATAGGGCGTCGCAATAAATAAAGCATCAACACGTTCGCAAAAATCTAGCAAAGCAACTTTATCTTGATATTCACCAATAAATTCTTGATCTGCTTGTTTAAAACGCCCTAATTCATGATTATGATAACAATACATATCATATCCATATTGCTTACCAGCTAAAATCATTGTTTGAATACGCATGGTATCACCGACAATTCCTATAATTTTTCCTGGAATAACTTGGCTCACTTACTTCAACTCCTTTATCTTTTATTCATCAATTGCGATATCTTCTGGCAATTGGTCATATTGATATAATTGATATTCTTCAATTAATATGATTAATTTATCGCTATACGTTGGATCAGTCGCATAACCAGCCTGTTGTAATGCAGTGGCAGCCTGTTTATAATCCTTAGCAGTAATGACATCTTGGTATAAATGATTATTCCAATTAACACCATTAACCATTAATAAGGCGTGATCAACAACTGATTCCCGCCAACTATTATAAGCTCTAAAATCAGCATCAATGGTCATCCACTGTCCATTTTCAAATTCTTTTGTCTGCATATTAGCTTTAGGAGCATTGCCGTAAGCTTTTACCCCATATAAATTATAATACTTTTGCGCTAATTCTGACCTTCCCCAATCAGACTCTAAAATAGCTTGCGACAGACTAATACTTGGCAAAACACCATAATCACGATATACATCTTGCACCACTGGGACTAAACGATTAATAAAATCACGTTTAGCCAACTCTTCTTGCGATAATTCATGATGATTAAATAATACATCTGAACTCACCATAAAAATAGCACCCACCGATGCCACACTTAATAAGCTAACAATCGCTAACTGCTTTAAAGTCATTGCTAATCGAATTTTTGTTTTTCGCTTAGTCATTAGTTGCACCTTCCTATAAAATAATCTGATTTTGCTATCTCTTAATTTTACCACAAGTAGGGGCTTATCGCTTTAATTTTTACTTTTTCTTTGTAGGATTTTTTTCATACGCAAAAAAAGAGAGGGCTATTACTTGCAAAGTTACTCTTAGAAAAATATAATGAATAAAACTCATAGAAAGGGTGAAATAAATGTCACTAAAAACCCGTTTCATTCGCTTAATTAATACACCTGCTAGTCAATTATCTGGTAATGATTGGTTTCTAAAAAATAAATTAACACAATTCACCAAATATTTTTGGGCAATTGCTATTACGAGCTTTATTCTATTAGCTTATTCGATTAATGTGAGCTTTTATATTTATTTCTTTTATTTTGCAATTGTTGTAGCAATCATCTCAAGAATCGTTGAATTTATTCTCTATCATGACGCAAAAAAGCAAAAAGATAACTGATTAAATTTCAGTTTCTTTTTGCCTTTTTATTTAATTTAAATCCACAACGAAATACTCCAATACAGTGAAGCAATTATCAACGCCACTGCTAAAACTTTAATCCTCATAGTATCTGTTTCACTATTGTTATTTTTCAAAATAAAGATACATAAGATAATAATTAAAATCGCTGGGATGGTTAATAAGACTTTAATAGCGGTTGGACTCATCTTCATCACTCTCTTTTCTACTGAACTTGTCCTTCCTCTCTATTTTATAAAGAATCAGCTTTGTATGCAATAGTTCTTTGTGATGATTCTTTTGGAGCTTTTTCTTTCCATCTGGTGCGGTTATCGGTATACTAATAGAGTTAATTTACACAATCAGGAGGAATATATGAATCAATTTGATGTTATTGTTGTCGGTGGAGGTACTAGTGGTTTAATGGCTAGTGTTACAGCCGCGCAAGAAGGTAGTAAAGTACTACTTTTAGAAAAAAATCCAACTCTAGGTAAAAAAATGTTACTAACAGGTGGTACACGTTGTAATGTCACTAATATTCGTTCAAGTGACGAAATTATTAAACATATTCCAGGAAATGGACGCTTTTTATATGGCGCATTTTCTCGTTATGATAATCATGATATTATCGACTTTTTCGAAAGCCGTGGCGTAAAGTTAAAAGAAGAAGACCACGGACGTTTATTCCCAACAACCGACTCCGCAAAGACTATTTTAAATACCTTTATCGAAGAAATCAAAAAGCAAAAAGTTGAGGTGAGAACCAATCAAAGTGTCGCAAAATTATTAATAGAAGATGGCGCTGTGGTTGGTGTCTTAACAGCTGAAGGCGAAGAAATACGTGCTTATTCTGTTATATTAGCAACTGGCGGAAAGTCTTATCCAGCAACTGGCTCAACAGGTGACGGCTATCGTATGGCAAAACAAGTCAAACACACCATCACCCCCTTATTTGCTACAGAAGTCCCACTAACAAGTGATGAAGACTTTATAAAAAACAAAATATTACGTGCATTATCTTTACGTGATGTCGCTTTAAGTGTCTTAAATAAAAAAGGTAAAGCCGTTGTCACTCATCAAATGGATATGATTTTCACTCACTTTGGTATTTCAGGCCCTGCCGTTTTACGATGTTCAAGCTTCGTTCACACCATTCAAGAGCGTGAAGGTACTAAAGACGTAACCATGAAATTAAATGTCGTCCCTAATGAATCCGCTAAATCACTAGCTCATATGTGGCGCAATTGGTTACAAACAGCACCACAAAAATCAGTTAAAACTCATCTAAAAACTTTAGTACCTGAACGTTATGCAGAATTCTTACTGGTAAAAGCTGGCATTGATGCTACAATGAGTTTGAATCAATTAAACGAACCGCAAACTAAAAAAATATTAGATTTACTACAAAACTTTACCTTTACCGTGAATGGTACCCTAGCAATTGAAAAAGGCTTTGTAACAGGTGGCGGTGTACAATTAAAAGAAATCGACCCAAAAACTATGGCTTCTAAACAAGCAGCAGGCTTATTTTTCTGCGGTGAATTATTAGATATTCACGGCTATACAGGTGGATATAATATTACCGCAGCCTTTGTAACCGGTCATACAGCAGGTGTTAATGCAGCAGAATATGCAAGTTATTTTAATTATTAATAATTAGTAGTTGTACTTTTTTACAAATCCAACTATTATAATGATGAAAATATAATAAAGGAGCCTTTTTATGTCAGCCAACAAACCGCATCCCTTAAAAATAGGTTTGCGCACAACTAAAACTGCCCTATCGGTAAGTATTTGCGTCTTATTATTCCAATTACTTGATCGTGGCTCACCGATGCTTGCTTCATTATCAGCGGTATTTAGTTTACGTAGCGATCATGAACAAACTTGGAAATTTGCCAGATCTCGTTTTATTGGGAATTTATTTGGTGGGATTGTCGCCATTAGTATCCTAACGATTAAAGATTATTTATCATTAGGCGATTGGAGTAATGTCTTTTGGGCGCCACTTGCGATTATTATCTTAATATTATTTTGTAATCAATTTAATAAAACTGGCGTGATTAATTCCACTGCCACTTTTTTAGTTGTTTATTTTAATATTGAAGATCAATCGAATGCCATTTATGCCGTTCAACGTGTTTTAGATACGGTGATTGGAGCTAGTATTGCAATCGGGGTCAATTATGCCCTACCAAATCCGCATTTAAAAGATAAAGAATAATAATGATTGGCTCATCTATTTTGATAGGTGGGCTTTTTGTTTGCTGAAAAATCAATCCAAGATAGCTGACGTATAAACTCTATAATTTTTTATAAATACTTTATAAATTTCATAGATTTATCTCCTTCTTCATAGAATCTCGTTTTGCTAGCGCTACTCCGATTTGATATGATTCTCCAAAGGCTTAAATTCGACATCGTCAATGCCTACATATTAGCTCAATCTTTTTCTTTGATTTTTTAAGCTAATTTATAGTTTGCTAAATTAAAACTTGCATTTTTATCTCTATCCATAACAAGATTACACTTATCATTAATACATACATAAGTTCTATCTTTTAATTTCAAGTCTTTTTTAATAGTATTACAACACGAACACATCTTGCTAGATGGATAAAATCTATCTGCTTTTACAAATTCAATCTTATTCCATTCACATTTATGTTCTAAAATAGTTATAAACTTATTAAAACATTGTTCAGCAATTAATCTAGATAAATGCTTATTTTTCATCATTCCCGTAACATTTAAATCTTCGACAACTATTCTACTAGGCTTGGTTTTCACGATAGTATTTGTTGTCTGATGAATATGATTCATTCTAATATCTACAATTCTTTTATGAACAAGTTTAATTTTCCTTTCAAGTTTTATGATATTTTTAGTCTTAACTACTCTTTCTCCTTTTTCAAAAGTTTTACCTTTTTTTTGCATATTATATTTCCTTGAAAGTTTCCTTTGTAGTCTTTTCAGCTTCTTATTTAATCTTCTAATTTCTTTTGATTTATTAATATTTTTAAAAGGTTTATCTATGTTAGAAACTATCGCTAAGTTTTTAATTCCTAAGTCTATTCCTATGCTTTCACCCGTAAGTTCTGGTGCTTGATTATTTTCACATTCAAACGCAACTGTTAAATACCAAAACTTACCATTGTGTTTTATCCTAGGATTCAAAACTTTAATCTTATCTTTTTTATAATTTCCAACTGGCAACCGTCCTTCATCTTTCATTTTTACATATCCTATTTTTTCTAATTTGATATGTTTATCTTTCACGATAATTTTATTATTCAAATGATAAAACGATACCTTACATTTACCTTTCTTCTTAAATTCAGGATATTTACTTTCTCCATTAAAAAAATTTTTAAAAGCTGTTCCTAAATCTTTAAGCGCTTGTTGTGGTATATCAGAAGACACTTCTTTTAACCATGGATATTCATCTGATTTTCTTAATTTGGTAAAGTCTTTTCTAAGCTCCTCAATAGATAAAGATTTTTTATTTTCTTCATAGTAATCATTTAGATATCCTAAACCCCAATTATAAGAAAACCTAGCTACACCAGCACTTTTCCACATTAACTCTTCTTGCTTTTTAGTTAGATATAATTTTACCTTTATGGCTCTAATCATTCTTCTTCAACTCCTTAATTATCTTTTTAGTCTGATTAGCTTTCTCCTTTGCAATCTACATCCAAATAACCTTATCTTTCTTTATAACGTTTTTAAGTTATATTCACTAAAGAATTATAAATCTGGCAACACTCCTCACCTACCATTATAGCGAATATATGTTCGCATTCAAGTGAAAGCACTTATTTTTCGCAATAAAAAAAGCACCCACTCGAGCTAGTTTATCAAGCTAGCTTTTGCGGGTGATTAAAGTGTTATTTATCGAAATATTGTAAAAACTCACAAGTATATAAGTTCGGTCAGTTACCTAACCTAGATATTCGGTACATGCACTAACAGCTTTTATTGTAGAACCTTTGTTATTGAATACTTATGGTTTAACCTTATATTCATCCTTACGTTGTTTTGTAGTGTAAGGCTTTACCCATTACCTGCAATTAAATCTGTATAGGACACAGATTTAATTGCAGGTAATAATTTTTTCACTTTTTATAAAGTTTTATAAACTATTTGTTACAGTTTGGTGAAAAATGGTTTAGAATAATAAGTGATAAAAGAAATTCAAGGAGGTTTTTATATGAAAAAAGCAGCAGTAATTTTTGCGAATGGTTGTGAAGAAGTAGAAGCTCTAACAGTAGTCGATGTCTTGCGTCGTGCAGAAATACAATGTGATATGTTAGGTTTAGGTAATACAACAATTACCGGTGCCCATCATATTATCTTTACTTGTGATGGCGTGGTTGATGAAGCTTTATTAGATTATGATCTAGTCGCTTTCCCTGGTGGTATGGGTGGATCATACGCTTTACGTGATGATCAAGATTTAGCAAAATTAATGGTCAAACGTCACCAAAACCAACAATGGAATGCCGCCATGTGCGCAGCGCCAATCGCCTTTGCTCGCTATGGTATTTTAGATAATGCTAAGTATACAATTTATCCTGGAATGGAAGAAGATTTAGTATCTGAAGTGAAAAATGGTGAATTTAAAGAAGATTTAGTCGTGGTTGATGACGAACAAAAAATCATTACCAGCCGTGGACCTGCTACGGCATTAGCTTATAGTTTTGCAATTGGTGAAGCTATGGGTTCTGATATGACTCACTTAAAACAAGGGATGTTATATGATTTATTAGCAGAAAAAATCTAACTATTCCTATTTAGAAAATGATAAAACCCCAACTAGCGCGCGTGGCTGGCTGGGGTTATTTTTATTTTGTTGTTTTCACTTGTTTTTTACTCGCTAGACTAATGGAAGCTTGGATTGAGGCAATTAACGGTACGACACAAACCGCCACTGCCAGTAAGACTAAAATCATTGGCGATAATTGCTGTAATTGAACAATCTTACTAATCGGGGCAAACTTTTGCAATGCCGTCCCCAATAACATTAAGACTAAAAAGACCATCGAAATACCATTAATCCCCAAAGCAAAAATCGCCGGCACTAAAATCACTAGATAGACAACCGTCACCATCACCGCTAACCCGATTACCACTAGATATAAGCCTAATTGCGCCCCACTAACAAGCAGTGAAAAGACTAACGCCAACACTAGATTGAATACGGTAATAGCTGCTAACAATAAGCCCATCGTCACATAACGCGCCAGTACCCATTCTTTCACACTAATTGGTAAAGTGCTAGAAAAATATAACCAATCTTCCTTATCATCTTGCATAAATAAAGGCATTGCTAATGATATCGAAAAGAAAATCGTTAAAATCATGCCAATAATAAGAGCTGGTTCTTGATAGAAATAAACAGCTGCTAGATAAATCGCTAAAGCCAGTAAGCTATAAAGTAAGCGGTATTTGTTTTTTAAAAATATTAAGTCCTTCATCATCATTCCACGCATTAGTTAGCCCCCTCCATCATTAATTCTTCTAAGTGATTAATTTGTTTTTGTTCTTCCAACTGACCATTTTTTAAATAAAATACTCGAGTCGTAATTTTTTCTAAATCACTTAAAATATGTGAGGATAGTAAAATCGTACAAGCATTATTTTTGGCATATGATTGTAGTTCCATTAATACTTCATGACGTGATACAGGATCCATGCCATTCGTTGCTTCATCTAATAAAATTAATTTTGCTTTACGACAAAATGCATAGGCGAAATTCAACTTAACTTTCATCCCTTGCGAAAAAGAAGCGATTTTTTTATCTAAAGGCAATTGATACTTAGTTAGATATTGAAAATATAAATCACTATCCCATTCAGAAAATACTCTACTAAAAATCATATCAATCTCTTTAACTGTCGCCGTTTCCGGTAAATAATTCTTATCTAAAATAATTGCCATTTGCGCCTTTTCAGCATCGTGATAGTCTTTATCCAAAAAAGTTTGCTGACCGTTTGTGGCTATTAAATTCTTAAAAATCAGATTAAATAGCGTTGTCTTACCAGCACCATTTTCACCGATTAAACCTACAATATCACCAGCATAAAAATCAAAATTCACATCTTTCAAACGGAAATCTTCTCTTTCAAAAGAAATATCCTTAAAACTTAATATCTTTTCCACCAAAAGCCTCCTAAAATTTAGTAATTTTTAAAAACCCATAAGAAATATAGCCTTCAATAATTGCACTAACTACAATCATACTTAATCCTAATAATAAAATTTTATATGAATTATACTTGTTTTTAATATGATACTGAATAGGTTTCATCCCTATTAATGCAGCTAAGAAAAAACCGAATAATTCTAACACACCATGAAATAATATTGATATCCCTTGTATTTGTAACGAAATTATCATAGGAGTATTTACACCTAATAAATACGCATTAGTTATAATTATACTATATGTACTGATTTTATTGAATAAAGAACCGCTACACATCAATATAAAAACAATAATATTATTGATTAATATTTTTTTATACAATATATTACTCTCACATCCACCATTGTCTATAATTACACTAGTTTGTTTAAAATATAACCAACCTATGCACAACGCTATCACATATGTAACGAAAAAAATGTTTTTTATATTCTTTATTTCTCTTTTATAATCAACAAACATCTCTATTATCTCCTACTAATAAAAATAATATATTACTATTATATCAATAATATACCAATATATTATTATTAAACTTTTATCTTTATTCGTTCCATTTATTTCTTTTGTTAATAAGCTAGCGAATATAATAACGCTTGCTATTTCAAACATATTTACTTTCATCAATATAACATTTATTAACTTACTAGAACTATATAGAAAGGCACTTAAACTTATATATGATTGACAGTTAACTCCATATAGAACTGTGAATAAATTATTTACAATCACTCCTAACAATATAGATGTATAAGAGATTATAGAAATTTTAAATATATTTCCTTTAGATACTTCAATATTAAATAACTTCATTAATGCATTAGCATATAAATATTTTTATTAGATATTCGCTTATTAAATCTTCCCCTTGAACTCTTACGTTTTGAGTAAATAACAAAAATGTTATGCTATTTACAATTAAAAAAAAATTAATAACTCATAACTAGTTTTATTTTCTTTCACTTGAAAACCTCCTTTAATGTCTAATTTATAATATATTACATAGATACTGCACCCATACCAGCTATAATAGCAGCAAACCACGGAGCAACAGCTACTCCTAAATAACTCAAGAATACGCCTTGTACTCCATATACAGTATTTACAACACTTAACGCTTCTGCTAATCCAGGAACTACCTTATATCCATAGTTTTGTAATACGCCTAAAATTTGTATTTCTCCACTAAATTGCACTACGCTTACTAACAGCACCATTGCGACTATTTTACCTAAAAAAGTCATGTTAAGTTTATTAAATTGTAACGTGTTCATGTTCTCACACCCTTTCACATTATACATATATCTAAAATATCTTCATAAGTACTAAAAACCACGCCCACATTTCGCTAACCTCTTTTTTACTTTTTACATAAACTACTATATTATAAATAGTGAAATTTAAAATATAATGTCTCATTTATGAGATTATTAACAAAAGGAGTATTTTATGACATATTATGGCGAACTAATTAATCAAATTAGAAAACAAAAAAATTTATCCGTTTCTTATTTAACCGAGGGGATTTTATCTAAAAGTCAATACTATAAATTCATTGCTAATACTTCAGAAATATCCATTAGTAAATTCGACAAATTATTAGCTCGTTTGGCTATTTCTAGCAATGAATTTTATCATCTCTATCAAGAACAACAACAAATAATCACTCTTCCAGTAATTATGAAAACTTTTGAACAACAAGATGTTTCAACCTTAATTCATCTGCACACACAACTAGAGCAACAATATCTTGAGCATAATAATATTCAAGATCACCATTTGCTCATTATTACGACCGCTTTAATTAAACGATTACAGCAAGATACTTCACCTAATCCTGATACACTTATCATAAAAAAATATCTCTTAAACGTTGAAGTATGGTCATATTATGAAATCTCTTTATTATCCAACACACTCTTTATGTTCGATTACTCTGACGTTCAATTACTGAGCCAACAGTTAATATCCAAAGCAAAGAAACTAACTTTCCAACAAAATAGTTTAGTAAAAATCATCTCTAATCTACTAATATTAAAAATACAACATAATGATTATAGGGAATTTGATAAATTAATTAATTATTTGAAGAAATGTAACATTCAAACGCTCGAAGCTCAAATATTACTTTATTTTTGGCAACAGGTTTACCTATATACTGTTTTGAATAATAAAGATGCCCTAAATAATTTACATCATTTAGTTGATTATCTAAAACAACTTCAAATCGCCCCACTAGTTTATTTACTAGAAAATATTATTTCTCAATTACCTTTACAAGATTCATAATTTCTGACTAATCCTCAAATAAGGGGGGAATCCCCCCTATAAATTCTACCCCACAAAAAAAGACCACTACCAAATAGTAGCAGTCCTTCATACTTAGTCTTCAGCTTTTAAGGCCTCAACCATTTTAATTTTTTTGAGTATTCGATGCATCATTAACATCACAATACTTGAAAAGATAATAGTTAATCCTCCAGCATATAAGTAACTTGGCCAAGCAATATGAATTGGGAATAATAAAGTATCAATTTCCGCTGTTTTCAATACAAAGAATAATAAAAAGTTCCCCAATATAAATCCTATTAAAATGCCTATTCCTAATAGAATCATCATCTCTTGGAAAATATACATACTTACTTCTTTTGGATAAAATCCTAACACCTTTATCGTTGATAATTCGCGTAAACGTTCAGATATATTAATATTACTCAAATTATATAATACAACAAAAGCCAGTAGCGCTGCCGAAATAACTAAAACAGTTGTAACGATATTTAAACTATCTACTGTTTTCGCAAAAGCTTCTACTGCTTGCCCCATTACATGAACACTTGCGACACCTGGTTTTTCTTTTAACTCTTTAGCAATCTTAGTCTCTTGCTCTTTATTAAGATGTGTGGTGATAAATAGACTATTATCACTATCTTCATCCCCCATTACAATACGATAATACTCGGGACTCATATATAGCCAGTGTTCGACATAGTTTTTAGTAATTCCTGCAATCTGAATGGAATATTCTTCACCAGACAAATCTGTTAAAATTAATTCTTGTCCTACTGTTCCACCTAACATTTGGGCTAATTTTTCTGTTATGATGACCCCTTCATCTGGTAGGGATAATGCTGTTTTTGTTTTTGCATCTGTTATTGTTACAATTTGTGGTAATTCTTCTGGTGCAACACCTAAAACATTTACAAATTGATTATTTTTTTTAGGTATTTTTATTTCGAGCTTATCAAAAGACGTTTTAGCTACAGATTCAATGCCGTCAATCTCTTTTATTTGGCTTTGTAAATCAAGATATTCTTTGGGTGTACTATCTGAATCTACTGCAACAATCATCGAATAATGCATAATATCCTCAAATTGCTTCGTTTCTAATCCACTAATGGAATCTTTAATACCAAAACCTGTTAAAATTAAAGCGGTACACCCGGCTACTCCTAGAACTGTCATAGTATTGCGCCCTTTATAGCGGAAGATATTGCGCATGGTGATCTTTTGGTTAAAACTCATTCGTGACCATACAAAACCAACTTTTTCTAATAAAATACGGTGACCTGTTTTAGGTGGTTTTGGTCGTAATAATTGTGCCCCTGTTTCTTTTAGAGTGCGATGTAACGCAATCCATACTGCTCCAACTGTACAGATTAACGCTAGACCAATTGATAAGATACTCAATGATACATCATAACACACACTTATCTCACCAATATGATACATTCCTTTATACGCATTAAAAATGACTCGTGGGAATAATTGTTGCCCCACAAATATCCCTGCCACTGAACCGATAATTGCAGCTAAGATTGCATACATTACATATTTTTGAGCAATAGCAATATTACGATACCCTAAACCTTTATAAATCCCAATAATTGTTCTTTGTTCCACTACCATTCGTTTCATTGCTGAAAAACTTATTAAAGCCGCTACAAAGAAAAAGAAAACTGGGAAAACTTGTGCAATCGCAGCTACACGACTAGCATTTGATTCAAATTCTTGATAGCCAGGATTAACTGTTCGATCAAAATAATAATAGTCTGGAGATTTTAAATCCGCTACTTTTTGCTTAGCTTCATTAATATCCGCCTTCGCTTGATCGATTTTAGCTTTAGCATCTACCGTTTTTGCATCGTATTCTGCTTGTCCTGTCGCTAATTCATCTGTTGCTTCTTGTAGTTTTTGCCATGCATTTTGCAATTCGATACGACCGGTTTGTTCTTGTTCTTTTAAAGTTTGTTGTCCTTGCTCTAATTCTTTTTGTCCCTTATCAATTGAAGTTTTAGCTGTTTCTAATTGATTTTTAGCATTTTCTAATTGTGCAAAACCATCCGATAGCTTGATTTTTCCTTGTTCTAATTCTGCTCCAGCTGCTGCTATCTGGCTTTCGTTTGGTGCTAAGATACTAGCGACTTCTTGATAAGTAAATTCACCGATAGCATAGTATTGGAATAGTTGTTGCCAAGCTTCCTGACTGCCACTAGTTGCTTGTTGTATTAAAGTAGTCTTTTCGTCTAGTGTTAATTGTGGTTCTAGCGGCGGATTAGGATTGTTTGGCATACTATCCAATTGTTGGCGTAAGTTGGTAATTTTTTCTTTTTGTGCTAATAATTCTTGTTCTTTTGCTTCTAATGTAGCTTTTGATTGATTTAATTGATCTAAGTTAGCTTGATATTCTGCTAAACTTTGATTTAATTCTTGTTGCGCTGTTTGTAATTTTTGCTGGTTAAAAACGATTTTTTGTTTTCCATTAGCAATTTCTGTTTCAAATTTTTGTTTGTTTTTAAAATATTCTTCCTTACCATCCGCTATTTTTTGAGCGCCATCTACTAGCTCTTGTTTAGCATCTAATAATTCTTGCTCCTTCGATTGTAAAGTAGTTTCCGCTTTATCAATTTCTTCTTGAGCCGTTTGTTTAATTTCTTCGATGCGTTTATCCGGTTGCGCTTGTAATACTTGTTCCAAGCGATTGATTTCTTGAGCCACAGCATCATTATAAACATCTTGATAAGCTTGTCCAGGACGCTCTTTAAAGCGCAAATAAGCTTGTGAATAAATCGTAGCGCTAATATCTTCTGGTACAACATAAGCAAATCCAGCCACTGTGGAATCTCCCGGTATTGAACGGTCAAAATATTGAATATAAATAGGCGAATGAACAAATCCCACTACTGTAAACTCTTTTTTTTCTAGGGTTGGCGCTTCATTTGCAAGAGTACTTTCTTCCAATGTATCCTCAAATTGAATCACATCACCTAGTTGATATTTCGCCATAATCTCTCGACTAGCATCCAAGACAATCTCACCGGATACTGTTGGCAAACGCCCCTCTACAAGTGTTAATTGATTAATTGCTTCATTGGGTAAACGGTCAATCGCTAATGTTAATGAACTATCTACTAATGAACTGGTCAAACTAACACTTGGCATAACCACTAGATTTTCTTGTTCTGCTAATAAATCAATATCGTCCTCTGTTAAGCCCATCGTTGACATAATATGAATATCCGCTAGAGCTTGTTGTTCATAATAATCTTGGGCTGTTTTTATCATATCAGGACCAGTTGCTCGAATCCCTGCAAAAAAAGCAATCCCTAAAAATATAATTAATAAAATTGATAAAAACTTCGGAAAGGTTTTACGAATTTCTTGCAGACAATCTTTCCATAATGCCTTCTTTTTCATCCGACTCCCCCCTACCAATCTAGTTCATCAACAGTTGCCGGTACTTCATGAAATGTGATACTTTCAACTTTTCCGTCATTGATACGAATCACACGGTCAGCTAATTTGGCAATCTCTTGATTATGGGTAATCACAATAACCGTAGTCTTTAATATAATACAAGTATCACGCAATAATTGTAGTACTTGTTTCCCTGTTTCAATATCTAGTGCTCCAGTTGGTTCATCGCATAAGAGTAATTTTGGATTTTTGGCGACAGCTCTAGCAATTGATACCCTTTGTTGCTCTCCGCCTGATAATTCAGCTGGGAAATGATCTAATTTATCTTTTAATCCAACACTTTCTAATACGCTCACTGGATTTTTTGCGTTGGGCGATATTTGAACTGCTAATTCCACATTCTCCTTAGCTGTTAAATTCGGCACTAAATTATAATTTTGAAAAATAAAACCGACTGCTTCACGGCGATAAGTGGTTAACTGATAATCATCAAACTCACTAATATCTTGCCCATCAACAATAATCTTTCCTGATGTTGGTGTATCCATACCGCCTAATATATTTAATACAGTTGATTTCCCCGCACCCGATGGACCTAAAATAACAACAAACTCCCCTTCCTCAATCTCAAAAGAAATGTGGTCATTTGCGATGGTCTTAGCTTCACCTGTACCATAAATTTTTGATTCATCTTGAATTGAAATATACGTCATTATTATCACCTTCTCACTATCTATATATTCTCTCAACTATATTATACTACAAAAGCGCTTTCTTTACTTGACTTAAAATTTTAAAAATCTACAAAAATACCTACTTGTTTACATATTAAAAAAGCCATCACTCTACCGAAGTAAAATGGTGACTTGTATTATTATTTATCTAATTGTATAAAGCGAACTTTTAAATAGTCACTTACTGGTGTATGTGGTGCTGACGGGAAATCTTCCGGCAAACCTAATTTATGTAGGATGCGGTAATTTCTACCAGATGGTTGAATCCCTTCTTCAATCATACGATCAAACTCTTTTGTGGTAACATTAGCTGCATTTGTTGATAAGACTAAGATTCCACCGCATTTGACTAATGGTACTAATTCTTCTACTAATGTTGGATAATCTTTAGCAACTGAGAATGTACGTTTTTTCGTTCTAGCAAAACTTGGTGGATCCACCACTACAATATCAAAGTCAAGTTCTTTACGATTTGCATATTTAATATATTCAAAAACATCCATTACATAGATTTTTTGGTCTTCTGCTTCTAAGCCATTCACTGTAAATTGTTCACGTGTTTTTGATAGACTACGCTTAGCAACATCGACACTAGTAGTATGAGTTGCTCCACCCATTGCACTAGCAACTGAGAAAGCACCTGTATAACTGAAAGTATTTAAGACTGTCTTACCTGCGCTATAGTTTTCCATTAATAAACGACGGACATCACGTTGATCTAAAAAGATACCAGTCATCAGCCCTTCATTTAAATAAGTTGCATATTGCACATTATTTTCTTTGACCATTAAAGGTTCTGGAGCTTCTTGTCCTCCAACAAAACGTGAGATTTCTAAATCTGATTGAAAACGAACTTTTTCATAAATCCCTTTAATACCATCAACTGAATGTAAACATGCTGTCATGATTAATTCACGATAAATATAAATTCCTTCACTATACCATGAGAAGACTAAATACCCATCATATGAATCAATTGTCACCCCACCAAAACCATCGCCTTCACCATTAAATAAACGAAAAGCATTTGTAGCTTCATCATTTAATAATGATTGACGATGATCAATTGCGTGATGGAATAAATCTTGAAAAAATTCTTCTGTTAATGTTGCATTTTTATCTTTACTAAAAATCCAGGCAATCCCTTTATTTTGTGTACCAACATAAGCTGTTCCTAAGAATTGTTGACGTTCATCAACAACACTAACAATATCACCTTCATTACAAATTGGTTCTTGTGCCAAATCATCAATACGAATCAGTGGACTTCCTTTTCTAATTTGACTAGCAGCTCTTCTACGTACCATTAATTGTTTCATTTATTTTCTCCTTTAAGAATTCTTATTAGTATTCTTTTAATAATTTTATATAGTTGATATCCAATGATTGATCCCAATGTATTCCAAATCACATCATCAATATGCGTGACACCTGTTAAAAATAAAAATTGTAATGTTTCGATTGATAACGATACTAAAGCCCCCATATAAAAAGCTTTTTTCATTGTATGTTCCTTAGATAACCTACCAACAAACCACCCCAATGGTACAAACCATGCCACATTCCCTAAAATATTATAAAGAATGGAAAAGACTGAATCTCCATAGAGTAAGTGGATACTGTCAATAAATGGAACTAAGTGAATATCTTCTATTGTATGCTTTACTACTTTAACAGAAAAAATAGTCATTGGATAACGAAAGACTGTTAATTCAAATAATAAAATAATATAAAACACACAAAATAGTAATGGATAACTCCTTTTTAGTTGTTCCCATACTTTTTTATGATTTAGCAAGCAATAACTAAACCATACACCTAACCATAAAAAGAATAAGACGAATGCTTGATCAAGACTATGAACAACCAAACGAATTAAAGGAAAATGATTAATTTTACCTGAAAACATCTGTTCTAGCCATAAATATAATGACTCTAAAAAAAACATTACAGTTCCCCTTTTTTATTTTCGCATATATGTTTTGGAAACTTAATAATAAAACTAGTTCCCTTGCCTTTTTGACTATGAACCGAAATATCACCACCATGACTTGTGACTAGCGACTTCACAATGGCTAATCCGATACCTGATTCACCATATTTAGTACTTTTACGTGAGATATCTGCTTTATAAAATCTTTCCCAAATAGCATCAATTTTATCAGCTTCAATCCCAATACCAGTATCATGAATAGCTAATATATCGTTATTTTTATCGCTCCATGTTTTTAAAGTGATGGTTCCATGATCAGTAAATTGAATAGCATTTTTAACAAGATTAACGACGATTTGGATAAAGCGATCATAATCCGCATAAATGGTAAAATCATCTTCACAATGAATAACTAATTGATCATCTTTTTTATCAGCTAGTTCTTGTAATTGTAAGACAACATTTTGTAATGCTGGCTTCACGGGTATCTCTTGCTTCACTAGAACAATTTCATTAGCACGAATTTTTTCATAATCTAAATTCTCATTCACTAAGCGGGTTAACCGTTGGGTTTCTTTACAAATTAAATCCAAACTTCTAGCCTTTTTATCTTCTGGAATCATATCATAAAGTAAACCTTCTAATAAACCGTTCATTGTTGTCAATGGTGTACGCATTTCATGAGCAACATCCATTAATAATTGTCTTCTTAATGTTTCTTGGCGCTCTATTTCTTGTTCTGATTTGCGTAATGAATTCGCCATTTGATTAAACGATACTGCTAAGTAATCAATTTCATCTTTGGTAGCGTGTGGCACACTAACATCAAAGTTCCCATCAGCGATTTGCTGTGTAGCTTTACGTAATTGTTCAATGCGCTTCGTTTGATACCTAGCAAAAACAAAACTAACCAAAATCCCAAAGACACTCGCTATGCCAAATGCAACTAAAATACTATTTTGTAAATCAGTTAATTGATGTTGTAATTGACTTAAAGGGGAACCAATCGCAATAAAACCAGTATATTTTTGTTGCTTGAAAATCGGATAATAAATTAATACCAATTCCTTTTCTTGCCCATCAAAATTTTGTTTTACTTGCTTCATTGCAATAATATCACCATCTTTCATTTGACGAATTTCCTTATCTGTTAAATTACTTTTAAAGGCATAATTCGTTTTGGGATAAGTCATTATATTATATTGGTCGAATTGCGCAATTTGAATCGTATTATCTTCTAAAATATTCAAATTTTGTTCAACAGTTGCTACATCTAAATTTTGATTAATAATTGTTTCCGCATAACCTGATAATTTATGCGACAAATTACTGTAAATACTATCAATCGTAAAATTGTAAACTAAGCCTCCACATAATAAAATTGTAATCAAAACAATCGATAAACAGGCCAATAATTGTTGATAGAAATACTTCATCCACTTATACTCCTAAATCATCAAATTTATATCCAATACCCCATACTGTTTGAATTACTTGCGGTCCAACAGCTTCTATTTTTTGACGCAATTTTTTAATATGGGCATCAATGGTTCGTTCATCTCCAAAGAAAGGTTCTTCCCAAATTGTGGTTAGCAAATGCTCTCTTGAAAACACTTGACGTGGATGTTTGGCCATCACAACCAATAAATCAAACTCTTTAGGTGTAAGGGCTTCTATTTTATGACCATTAATAAATGCCTCATGTGTTTTAGTATTAATCGCTACATGAGTGGTTTCAACATCAAATTCATTTTGGATTGTATCTACTTTTTTGCCAGAACGTTGCACACGACGATGTAATGCTTTGATTCTAGCCATCATTGTTAATGGGCTAAATGGTTTGGTAACATAATCATCCGCCCCCATTTCCAAGCCAATTACTTGGTTACTTTCTGAATCTCTTGCAGTTAGCATAATAATTGGAACATCTTCGTTCACTTGTCGAATTGAGCGACAAATCTGCATTCCATCCATTGAAGGTAAATTTAAATCTAAAATAATTAAATCCCAATTTGAAGGCTTCATTATAAAAGCCTCATAACCTTCTTTACCATCATGATAAAATGCTGCATTCCAACTCTCTTTTTCAAAAAACATTCCCATCATTTCACAAACTGCTTCATTATCTTCAATCATTAAAATATCCATTTTGTCACTCCTTTCTACAATTCTTACAATCTTATTATACTACATCTTTTTTAAGATAGACCGTTTTCTAAAAGTAAAATTAACTTTTTCATAACAAAAGTCTACCCTAGCTAATAATGCTTAAAGTAGACTTTACTAATTTTAGCTGTTACCTTAACTTTCTTCTAGTGAATCAATTTCAAATTGACGTAAAAATTCTTCATCTTTATGTAAGTCATCACCTTTATGTAATGGTTCTAAAAATTCAACATATTCAACTACTACTTCAACTACGTACACCTGTTGCTCTTGCTTATTCAAGTAAGAACGACTTTGCAAATGACCTACTATCCCAATTTTTTGTCCTTTTTCCACATAGCGATACAGTTGTTCAGCAACCGCTCCCCAAGCAACAATTGGAATAAAATCTGCTCCTCCATTTTTACTATCTCTTTTAAAGCGATTAATAGCTAATGAATTATTCATTACAACCGTCTCATTACAATCCTTTAATACAATTGGGCGTACAACTCTTCCAATTAATGATACTTGATTCATGTTCATTCCACCTTTTCTAAATAGTTTTTTATTGTTCTACTTAGTTATACGTGAAATTTAGCTATTTATTTTTTTAATAACAAAATTTATACACTTGTTGGTTCAGTTTTTTTAGATTCTGATTTTAACCGTTCTGCAATTTCTGATAATTTTCTTAAGCGATGGTTAACACCTGATTTTGAAATACCACCATTTGGCATCATTAATCCTAATTCTTTTAAACTAATATCTGGATTTTCAACACGAACTTGTGCCATTTCTTGTAATTTAATTGGTAATTTTTCAATTCCAATAATTTCATCAATATATTTAATTTCTTCAATTTGGCGACTAGCTGCATTTACAACTTTATTAATATTGGCATTTTCACAATTGACTAAACGGTTAACAGAATTACGCATATCACGAACAATTCGCACATCTTCAAATTTCATCATGGCATTACTAGCGCCAATTAACGCTAAAAAGTCAGCAATTTTTTCAGCTTCTTTTAAATAGGTAATATACCCATTACGTCGCTCAATTGTTCGAGCATTCAAACCAAATGAATTCATCATTGTACAAATATCATCATTATGATCTTCATAGTTTGAATAGATTTCTAAATGATAGCGACTAGTTTCAGGATTATTAACCGAACCTCCCGCTAAAAATGCTCCACGTAAATAAGAGCGAATTTTTTGCTCATTTTCCATAATTAACGTCGAGACATGAGTTGAAAATGTTAAGCCACTCATAATCCCTAAATCAGCCAAAACTTCTTG
Organism: Granulicatella balaenopterae; assembly: GCF_900111135.1. Taxonomy (GTDB): domain Bacteria; phylum Bacillota; class Bacilli; order Lactobacillales; family Aerococcaceae; genus Granulicatella; species Granulicatella balaenopterae. Next base: position 29,980 of record NZ_FOGF01000024.1, read on the forward strand.
TGTTCCTTGTTTTAAACGCACAATATAGACATTATTTTTCTTTAATTTCATTTTCCGACGAACTAATAATTCACTTTCCATATCATAATGTTTTTTAAGCAAGATATACATTCGTCGAGCAATTGCTGCATTTTCGGTTTGAACATTTAATACAAATTGTCGATTAAAAATACTAACCGTCCCGTTCATCCGAATTAGTGCTGCTAATTCTGCTTTAGCATGTTCTAAATGTACTTCTAAATGAGTTAATTCAATTTTTGTTTCTGAAGCAAAAGACATAATTAGCCCCCTTTCATTTTAATGTACTTTATGATTATTGCATTCGTTGATTTGTTGAACTTAATAAAGTATATACTTCATCAATTACTTTAGCACCATCATGATAAACACCTGAATCTTTTAACTGTATAAATTCTGATGAAATCACATGACAACCTTGTTCACGCAAGCCATTAAAATCATACTTCACTTGGTATAGATACTCTTCATTTTTTTGTTGATTTAAATATTCATCTGGTACTGATTCGGTATTAACAATTACTGTATCAATAAAATTCTTCCCTAAATGTTCATGCAAGACACGTACATGGTCAGCATCTGTAAAATGCTCTGTCTCGCCTAATTGAGTCATAATATTACAAATATATAAGACTTCTGCTTTTGTTTCACAGACGGCTTTACCAATATCTTCAATCATTAAGTTGGGTAAAATACTAGTATATAAACTACCTGGTCCAATAACTACCATATCTGATTCTAGGATCGCATCTACTACGGCTTTTGCTGGCGTTGGTTTTTTAGTCTCATCATAAGAATGAACCGTTACACGCTCAATCGGTTTACGATATTTGGCTAAATGTGATTCTCCTAAAACTTCTGTACCATCCTTAAATGTAGCTTTTAACAATAATGGTTCCTCAGCAGCAGGGTAAATATGCCCATCAATTTGCATCATATCTGATAAAATACGTACTGCTTCAAAAATATTATTTCCTTTCATTTCCGTTAAGGCTGCAATAATTAAATTCCCAATCGCATGTCCTGCAAAAAATTTATCATCTGAATTAAAACGATATTGGAAAATTTCCTTCTTCATTGATTCCATTGGTGATAAAGCAATCATACAGTTACGAATATCACCAGGTGGCACAATATTAATATAATCACGAATAACCCCAGAACTACCACCATCATCAGCTACTGTGACAATTGCAGTGACATCGGCCTTGCGTTTACGTAATTGTCTTAATAATACTGGTAATCCTGTTCCGCCACCAATCACCGTTATTTTAGGTGATTTTCTTTTATTAGTTTTTATTTCCGAAATAAACGTTTGATCTTTTTCTTCCATCTCCATTATGATCGACCATTCCCTTCTTTACGCTTATCTTTATCACGATGAGAAATCGTTACATTATAAGCATCCGACATTAATTCCCGACCAGTTCTTTCAGTTAAGGCTACTGAACGATGTTGTCCTCCTGTACATCCAATTGCAATAGTGACACTAGTTTTTCCTTCTTTTTTATAACCTGGAATGACAAAATCTAATAAGTCAATAAATTTATTATAAAAGGTTTTTGTTTCCGGTTGTGTCATAACATACTCATAGACTGGTTGATCTAAGCCAGTTAATGGACGTAATTCAGCAACATAATGAGGATTTGGTAAAAATCTTACATCCATCACAATATCCGCATCAATAGGAATCCCATATTTAAAGCCAAATGACATCACATGAATAGTAAAGACATCCGCATCTGTCTTGGCAAAAGTTTTCATAATTTCTTCTCTTAATTGGCGTGGGGATAATTGGGTTGTATCAATTACTTTTTGAGCACGCACTTTAATATCTTGTAATAACTGACGCTCGGCAATAATCCCATCATAAATACGCCCTTCTGTTGCTAATGGGTGCGTACGACGCGTTTCTTTATAACGAGATACCAGAGAATCATCACTAGCTTCTAAAAACAAAATTTTTGTAGTAATAAATGATGTATTTTCTAATCCAATAATTGAATTCATAATTTCATCGAAAAATGCACGTGAACGTAAATCGATTACTAAACAAATTTTAGAAATTTTATCTGATTCTTTTACTAATTCCCAAAATTTTGGTAATAAACTTGGTGGCATATTATCTACACAGAAATATCCCATATCTTCAAAGCTTTGCATGGCAACTGTTTTTCCCGCTCCACTCATACCTGTAATAACTACTAATTCTAATTGTTCAACCATCTATCTTAACGCTCCTTTAAGAATAATTTCAATCATCCTTTATAATAACACATCCGGGTGTATCATTGTTAGTTTTAGCTAAAACATTTTATTTTCTTATACAATTTTGTACCGTTCTCTCAATTTTATTTATTATAAGCAGATGTCTTTACTTTATTTTTATAGTTATTTATAATAATTATAAATAACTATATTATATTATTGGAGGTTTTATTATGTCATTAATTGGAAAAACAATTGAAGAATTTAACGCCCAAGCTTACCATCAAGGTGAATTTGTTAGCGTATCAAATGAAACATTTAACGGTCAATGGAGCATCCTTTGCTTCTATCCTGCTGACTTTACATTTGTCTGCCCTACTGAATTAGCAGATTTGCAAGATCAATACCACGCTTTAAAAGAATTAGGTGTGGAAGTTTATTCATGTTCAACAGATACTCACTTCACTCATAAAGCTTGGCATGATTCATCAGATGCTATCTCAAAAATTGAATACTTTATGATTGGCGACCCTTCTCACAAAATTTCTCGTGCTTTCGATGTCTTAGAGGAAGAAGATGGCTTAGCTCAACGCGGCACTTTCATTATCGATCCAGATGGCGTTGTACAAGCAATGGAAATTAATGCTGGTGGTATCGGTCGTGACGCAAGTGCTTTAATTGATAAAATTAAAGCAGCTCAATATGTTCGCAAACACCCAGGTGAAGTTTGTCCAGCTAAATGGAAAGAAACTGGCGAAACATTAAAACCTTCATTTGATTTAGTAGGAAAAATTTAAGAGGTGACTATATGTTAGATAACGAGACAAAACAACAATTGCAACAATATCTAGAATTACTAGACGCTCCAATTATTTTGTCTGCTAGTTTATCTGAAGAAGATTCATCACAAAAAATGCGTAACTTTTTAGAAGAAGTCAGCGCATTATCACCTAAAATCACACTAGAAGAACAAGTTTTACCGTATACTCCTAGTTTTGAAATTAAGCAAGCAAACAGTTCCAGCGAAGTTATTTTCGCTGGAATTCCTTTAGGTCATGAATTTTCTTCATTTGTATTAGCACTATTACAAGTTAGTGGACGCGCTCCAAAAATCGATGAGGCATTA
>NZ_FOGF01000020.1 GCF_900111135.1 Granulicatella balaenopterae
TTATTATAGGGCATCAGATGCTTTTTGTGTATAAAAAAATAAATGATGCCATTGAAGAATTTCTTCAACAACATCATTTATTGTAGAACCTAAAAGCACAAAAAAACTAGCCACCAAAACGGCAACTAGTTCTTATTTTTATGATGACTATACAAGTATCTGTATATCTGTAGCTCCCTTGCCACTTAGCTAATGCTTAAGGCAAGACTACACCACCTAATAGATAAATGAAAATTATTCTTCTTCATCTGCTAGGAATGTGTTTAATACTTCTTCAACCATATCCCATTCTTCTTCAGTTTCGATTGGTAGTAATTCACCTTCCATACCTTCTTCGCTTTCAACGTATGAGAATGCTTGTAATTCTACGTCTTCGTCTTCTGGAATACCAGCTGGGTATAGTAATACGTATGATTTACCGAAGTCTTCTGATTCAAAAGTGAATAAGATTTCGTGTAAGATTTCATTTCCTTGTTCATCAATAATTGTTACGTGATCATGTCCATGTTCGTGATCGTGGTTGTGGTTATGTTCTGACATAATAACACCTCTTCTTTTTATTTTATATTTTTTACAAAATACTTGGATGACTATCCAAATAATTCTGCAATAAAATCACTGCTGCTAGCTTATCAATTACTTTTTTACGCTTTTTACGAGAGACATTCCCTTCATCCACTAGCATCCGTTCTGCTTGGACAGTTGTTAAGCGCTCATCCTGGTAATCAATTTCGATATCAATTAATTCTTTTAAGCCGTCTGCATAAGTCATCGAAGCTTCTGCTCTAAAACCAATTGAATTATTCATATTCTTGGGTAAGCCTATTACCACTTTCGTTACTTCATATTCTTTGATTAATTCAAGAATACGATCATAACCATACTCTTCGTCCGCTTCACTAATACGAACAATTTCAATGCCTTGTGCTGTCCAACCCATTGGATCACTTACTGCAACTCCAACTGTCTTTGAACCAACATCTAATCCCATTATCCTCATTAGCAATCTCTACCTGTTGTACGAATATAATGGCGAATTAATTCTTCTAAAATTTCGTCTCTTTCATGTCTACGAATTAAATTACGTGCATCTTTATGACGTGGAATATATGCTGGGTCTCCTGATAACAAGTACCCAACAATTTGGTTAATTGAGCTATATCCTTTTTCATTTAATGCATCATAGACAATGGTTAATGTTTCTTCAACACTTTTTTCATCCTTATCATTAAACTTGAATAAGACTGTTTCATCTATTGAACTCATAACTGCACCCCTTCTCCTACTGATACTTATATTTTACTAGATATTAAGAAAAACTACAACAGAATTCGTAAGATATTAAGGAAACCTTTACTAATTATATAAGGTAAAATAGAGCGATTATATCGCTCTATTTTCCTTTGCTGTATGCTAATTAACGATTTTCTAACCAGTTTGTCACTTCTTGTAAAGCGTCTTTAATACCAGCTGGGTTTTTACCACCGGCTTGAGCCATATCTGGACGGCCACCACCGCCACCACCGATTTTTGGTGCAATTGCTTTGATTAAATCACCCGCTTTAATACCTTTAGCGACCGTTTCTTTATCAATAGCCACTAAAAGATTTGCTTTCTCACCTTGTGAAGTTGCGACAACTAAGATATCTGAAGCTTTTTTAGCTTTCCAAGTATCTGCTAATTGACGTAATTCATCCATACCTTTATTTGGTAAGTCAACAGTAATTAATGTTATATCCTTAACCGTTACAACATTATTAAAGACATCTGCTGTTTCTGATTTCATTAATTTTGCTTTTAAGCCTGCTACTTCATGTTGTAATTCTTTAATTTCTGCTTGTAAGTTAGTTGCACGTTCAGGAACGGCATCTAATTGAACTGATTTAACAATTCCAGCTGTTTCTTTTAATAGTGCTTCATGATTAGCTAATAATTCGTATGCTTCTTTACTTGTTACAGCTTCGATACGTCGAACGCCAGCACCAATACCTGATTCAGAAACAATCTTGAATAAGCCGATTTCTGAAGTATTATGAACGTGGATACCACCACATAATTCGATTGACCAGTTACCTGCATTAACAACACGTACTGTTTCACCATATTTTTCACCGAATAATGCCATAGCGCCCATTTCTTTCGCTTTATCGATAGTTGTTTCAACTGTTACAACATCTAAAGCTTCCCAGATTTTTTCGTTTACGATTTGTTCCATGCGTTGTAATTCTTCCGCAGTTACTTGACCAAAGTGGCTGAAGTCAAAACGTAAATATTCTGGAGCAACTAATGAACCTGCTTGATTAGCATGAGTTCCTAAGACATCTTTTAATGCTTGGTGTAATAAGTGAGTTGCTGCGTGGTTTTTAGTGATTTTAGCGCGACGTTTAGCATCAACGACTAATACGTATTCTGTTCCAACTGTCATATCTCCAATAACGTTTACTGAGTGCATTGGTTGACCATTTGGCGCTTTTTTAACGTCGATAACTTCAGCAACGATATGTCCATCAAGCGTTGTAATGTGACCTGTATCGGCTACTTGTCCACCCATTTCAGCATAGAAAGGAGTTTGTGTAAAGAATAGATTAGCTACATCGCCTTCTTGTAATGATTCTGTTGCTTTATTATCGCAAACTGCGGCATTTAATGTACCATTTGCAGTATCATGGTCATAGCCAACGAATTCACTTTCAACAGTAATCGATGTATATACTTCTGATTGAACATTCATTGATTCTGCTTGGTGACGAGCTGCACGCGCACGTTCACGTTGTTCTTTCATCGCTACATCGAATTCATCTTTATCGATTGAGAAGCCGTGTTCGCTAGCATATTCTTCTGTTAATTCTAATGGGAATCCGAAAGTATCATATAATTTGAATGCTTGACGTCCAGATACTACTTTTTCGCCTTTAGCTTCCATTTCAACCATAATTTCTTTTAATAATTCTAAACCACCATTAATTGTTTCATGGAATTTAGCTTCTTCAGCAGAGATAACTTTCTCAATGAAGGCTGCATTATCCACAACTTCTGGATAGAATTCCCCCATAATATTACCAATAACTGGTACTAATTTCGCTAAGAAGGCATCTTTAATACCTAATTTTTGTCCATGCATTACTGAACGACGTAGTAAACGACGTAAGATATAGCCACGGCCTTCATTTGATGGTAAAGCACCGTCACCAATTGCAAATGATACCGCACGAATATGGTCAGCAATTAATTTGAATGATACGTCTGTTTCTTTTGCAGTACCATATTTTTTACCTGATAAGTTTTCAATTGTTTGAATAATTGGCATAAATAAGTCTGTTTCAAAGTTAGTTGCTGTATTTTGCATTACGCTTGTTACACGTTCTAATCCCATACCTGTATCGACGTTTTTATGTGGTAATGGTTGGTAAGAATTATCTGGCATATGGTTAAACTCAGAGAATACTAAGTTCCAAATTTCTAAATAACGTTCATTTTCACCACCAGGGAAGTTTTCAGGATCATCTTCAGCAATATCTAAATACTCTTCACCACGATCATAGAATATCTCTGTATCCGGTCCGCATGGTCCCGCACCAATATCCCAGAAGTTATCTTCGATTGGTACTAAGTGAGTTTCAATAAAGCGTGGTTGCTTTTTCCAAATAGTAGGTGTAACAGTATCTTCTGGATAGTAAGTCGCATATAATAACTCAGGGTCAAAAGCTAACCATTCTTCTGATGTTAAAAATTCCCATGCCCAAGCAATAGCTTCTTCTTTAAAGTATTCACCAATTGACCAGTTTCCTAGCATTTCAAATAATGTGTGGTGACGAGCTGTAACCCCAACATTTTCGATATCATTTGTACGGATACATTTTTGTGCATTAGCGATACGTGGTGTATTTGGTACTTCTGATCCATCAAAATATTTTTTTAATGGTGCTACACCTGCATTGATCCATAATAATGTTGGGTCGTTAACTGGAATTAATGATGCACTTGGAATAATATCATGTTTTTTAGACTCAAAGAAATCTAAGTACATTTGTCTGATTTGACTACTTGTTAATTGTTTCATAAATTACCATCCTTATATATTATTTTATTAGTTTTAAGAACTAAGTCATAAAAATAAAAAAACTGCCCCATTGCACACAAGGGCGACATCATCACGGTACCACCTTGCTTACAATGAAACAGTTATGTTTTCATTATCTCTTAGTCCATTAACGCTGGAGACGTTTGTATTTCTACAAAATATATTCATCGGGAGCTAAATTTTTGGTGGCCATTTTCAGCAACTAGACCTCTCTGCAAGTTAAAAATTATCATCCGAATCTAAATTTCTCACCTAATTAGTATAAGTAAATCACTCACTAATGTCAATATTTTTCAGCTTTTTTTTAGATATATTAGTGAATGTGATTATTTTCAAAAACAAGCTCTATTTTTTGCCAAATATGTCATGGATTTAAGCTGATAAAATACTTAATAATCAACTTTTTGTCTATATTTCTACAATAACTATCACTTTTGAAAATAATTTGCTATAATAATTCCATCAATATTATAGGAGTTAAATAGATGTCAATTATTTTAGAAATTATTGTAAATATTAAATCTGGCAGCCATAAAGGGAAAACAATTCTTGGGAACTTACTTACTGCATGTGCACAAAAGAATATCCCCTATGAAGTTCATATCTCTGAATATGCTGGCCATACAACAAAATTAGTTCAAGAAGCTGTCGCAAAAGGCCTATCTAATAAACGAATTGTCATTATTGGTGGCGATGGTACATTAAATGAAGCTGTTACTGGACTAAAACAAATGAATGCCGATGTGCCGATTGCATATTTCCCTTCTGGTACAGGAAATGACTTCTCACGAGCTCTAGAAGTCGAACAAGAAGCTAATCGATTCCTAGACTTATTACAAGTAGCTAGTGTACATGAAGTTGAAATATTGGCTTATCATAATCATGCAACGAACGATAGAGGTTATGCTTTGAATTCATTAGGGATTGGTTTTGATGCATTAATTTGTCAATTAACAAACTCTTCGAAAAATAAAGGGAATTTAAATAAATTCGGACTAACTAAATTATCCTATGTTCGCAATATTATTGCTGCCTTTAAACAAAAAGAGACTTTTTCAGCCATTATTACTACTAATCATACCGATAGCTATCATTATGATAATATTTTACTTCTAGACTTAATGAACCATCCTTATTTTGGTGGAGGAATTAAGTTTGATCCAGAATCCTTACCGAATAATCATGAGATTGGTATTGTCGTAGCTCATAGCGTAATTGCCAAAGAATTCATTCAAGTCTTTCCACGTATTTTAAGTGGTGGAAATCATTTTGGTATTACGGAATCTTTCACAAGAATTCCAGCTACTAATGTTCGCATCCAAATTGAAAATTCACAAATCATTCAACGTGATGGCGAAATCTACCAACCACAGACGATTGATTTAGAAGTCCAATTAGAAACCCAGAAATTTTGGTTAATTCAAAAAGAAGCAGTCAGTACCCATTAATGGTCGACTGCTTTTTTATTATCTAATTATCTATTTGGCGACATTTTTTTCGTTGTGAAATCTTCCGTCTATGTTGGTGACTGCTATTTGCACCGTGAGAACATCCTTCTAGCCTTATGATACTTTAGGAGTTCCTTCCTATTTTACAATATTGATTTCTGGCAGATTAATTTTTTCGTCGGCTAATGAGAGATTAATGTGACAATAGCCTTGGGGATGTTTAGCGAGGTAGTCTTGGTGATACTCTTCTGCTATGATAAAGTTCTTAAGGGGGTCTAGTTCTACTTGGATTGGTTTGGTATATTTTGTTTGTTCGGCTTCCATGTAGGCTTTTGTGATTTTTTCTTGTTGTTGTTCAGTGTAATAGATACCGGTACGATATTGTCGTCCAGTATCGCCACCTTGTTTGTTAAGGCTTAGCGGATCAATCATTCGGAAATAATGTGCTAGAATACTTGTTAGGTTGATTTGCGTACTATCATAAGACACTTCGACTGCTTCTGCGTGATCTGTCTCTGCGACGCGTTGGTAATTGGTGTGTTCAGTTTGACCATTTGCATATCCCGCCACGACTTGTTTGATACCGTCGATCCGCTTGAAGTAGGCTTGGCTCCCCCAAAAACATCCTGCTGCTAAATAGATTTTCTTTACTTCTGTCATATCATTTCCCTCCAATTTGTCTGATTCTTTACGCAATGATACTATATCCTGTTTCTGTTATCATATCAAAATATTTGCCTAAAGCTACGCTAATCCTATCTTCTAAGTTAGACTCCCAAAAACATTAGATGACACAAAAACACAGCAACTATGTGGGAGTTACTGTGTTTAGTGGATGATGGATTTTAGTATTTTTTAGTCGTGATAATAGCCTTCACACCATAATTGTAACTCTTTATCAAAGAAGTTGGGGTTATTATGTTGTTCAGGATTATCTTGTTCTAAGTCACTAATTTTTTGGATGATTTGTTTATTTTCTTCTGTTGGTTGATATTCTGTTGTAATGAATGTTTCAATGATTTCTTGGGCGATATGCTCTCCCACTACTGCTCCACCAACACTTATGATATTGGCATTTAATTCTTGACGGACATATTTGGCTGTTAGTGGATCACTTACTAATGCAGCACGAATTCCTTGATTTTTATTGGCTGCAGTTGAGATTCCTACCCCCGTTCCACAAATTACCACACCAAAGTCTGCTTCTCCATTACGTACTAAATCAGCTACTTGTAACCCGTAAATTGGGTAGTGTGTTCTAATGTGATCATGTGTGCCAACATCAATTACTTGGTAGCCTTTATTTTTCAAAAAATCAACAATTCTTACTTTATAGTCTGTTACGATATGATCATTTCCAATTGCGATAATCATCTTTATTTCACCTTCCTTAAATTTAATATAGTTTTTCTAACATATCCAAACGAATTTGGTGGCGACCTGCTGCATATTCAACTCCTAAATATGTATCAACTAATGATTCAGCTAATCTCTTGCCGACTAATTCTGCTCCAATTGCAATAGCTTTTGCCCCATTATGTTCGGTTGTCATATGAGCTGTACGTTCTTCACGCACATTGGCTGTGACCATGCCATGGATTTTATTACTTGCTAATGCGGATGGAGCACCAAATGCGTCAAACATAATGCCACGTTCTGCTTGACCAGCTAAGACCAGACGTGAGACTTTTTCGGCAGAATCCACAAAATCTTTTGCTGGTTCTTCGGTTAAATCTAATAGTTCTAAGCCTTTTTCTGTTAGGTATTTTTTGATGTGTTCTTTTAATGCAAAGCCTTTCTTATCTGATGCGATTGCAATCTTCATAATAATCTCTCCCTTTTTTGCTTGTTTTTTTAATTTTTTAGCTAAATTTGGCATATATAAAGGCCCAGCACGAATACTGAACCTTTAGCTATTTTATTTTTGTTTTGCTTGTTCTTGATAAATTTGGTTACGTTTTTTCATTTCGTGTGCATACCACATAAAGATTAATGTATAGGCAGCTAATGCTAATAAGGCATAGATTACGAATTTGATGTCGCCTTGTGAAGCGTTACCAACTAAGTACCCAAGCATTTTTTCGATAGGTCCTTCCATTGTTGTATGTGAAATCAAGGTTGTTGAGTCAATACCTGCTGGGAAAGCTCCTACTAATTTAGCTGTTTCTGTTACGAATGGCGCTGTTAATGTTCCTGCCCATAAGAATAGTGGTAATTCGATGGCACCGATAATGATCATGCGAATAATTTTACCGCGAGTAACCACTAATAAAGCTGGTGTAACACCCATTGCGATAATTCCGCCTAGTGGTAATAGTTTGTTGCCCGGTAAAACTAATGCTTCTAATAACATGATTGGTGCTAGGACATTTGCGGCAGCCCACATTTCAGCACGACCAGCGATGAATGGCCAGTCCAAACCGATATTTAAGCGTCGGCCTTCAAGTTTACTATTTGCAAAATTGGTAATCCCTTGTGATAAAGGCTCAACCGCTGCGATGAACCATGTACCAATTAATGAGAATAACTCCAAGCAGAATCCGGCTGTGAATGATAGCATGAAGATTTCTTTTGGTGATTGATGTGCTAATAATCCAACGAAGATTCCTAAATAGATACCGATGGCGAATTTACTACCCCAGAAGCCGATTTTCTTATTTAAAGTTGCAGCATCGAAGTCGTATTTATCTACCCATGGGAAGACTTTATCGAAAATTTTGTCAAATACCATCACGATTGGATTCATCATATAGTTCATATGTGTCGTAGTCATTGGGTTAGTCTCAGGTGTGCGATCCAAAATGTATGAGAATGTTGGGTGCATTAAGTCTGAGTTAATAATCTTCATCACACCGATAAATACTACTAATGCCGTTGCGATGAATAAGTTTGCTCCACAAAACATAGCGAACAATCCAACAAAGGCTAAGTGCCAAATATCAAAAATATCAACATCCAATGTATCTGTCTTATTAATACCCAACATAACAATATTGACAATTACCATAACCATTAAAAAGTATAATGTATATGGCGAACCCCAAGTGATTGTTGCCAGTGGTGCCCACCCAACGTCTGTAATTGACAAATTAATACCAGTTGACGTAACGAAGGCATTCAAAGCGTCTTGGAATTGAGAAGTTAAAATACCAATTACTGCCCCAATCGCTGTTAAGGCAATCGCTAATTTGATACCACCCTCAAGAGCTTTACTTAATTTCACTTTGAAAATAAGAGCCATAACCGTTAAAACAATCATCATTAATGGTGCTGCACCCAGTTGGATTAATGGGTTGAATAATGAATTGGCAAAATCAACAATCTGTGACATTATTTTTCACTCCTTTTTAATTCTTTTTTATTGTTCTAGATAATTAATTGCCTTTGTATAAATTGAATTAGTTCATGTTTTTAATTGCTTGTTCAACAGCGTCATATACTGGTTGCGCCATCATTGGAATACGATACAAAATTGGACCCGCATCGATAACTGGGATTTTCACATCGAATCCTAAATCAGTTTTGGCGATTGGTGCGAAGATATCATATTTAGCCATCATTTCTTCTGTAATATCTTTTACCATTACCGCATCAACCTGTACCTCAAAACCACGATTTACCATCTCTGTTTCTAAGGCATCTTTAATTTGATGACTTGAATTAACCCCTGCCCCACATGCTGCTAAAATCTTTATCATTATTTGTTCCTCCATTTCTTTTTTTATTATTTAATACCTTTACTTAAAATTGTATAAATCTCATCCTCATTTTCAGACTGTAATACTGTTTTTAGGACTTCAGTATCAGTCGTCGCGATGAAATTCATAATTTGTGCTAAAATATTTGCTTGGCCTGCTGGATCATTGTTCAAAATAATAAATAAAAACTGCGCATCTAAAACTTCCTGTGGCTGAATCATATTATGAAACTTTATCTGATGAGTTAACTTCACCGGGATAATGCGTCTCACCTTAACAAATTCAGCTTCAGTATGTGGCACTGCAATATTTGGTAATTCAGGGTTTACAACACTTAAATCCATACCCGTTGGAAATTCTTTTTCACGCTCTAAGACATGCTCAAAAAAATCTTTAGTTACTAAATCCGCCACAATTAATTGCTGACTAATTTCTTCAAAGACAGCTTGTAGAGTCATCTTATCTGAAATATAAATGGTCTCTTTATCAATTAATGGAACATTTTCACCACTCATAAACCTCTCTCCTTTTTTATTTTTGTTTGTTTTTGTTTGTTTTTGTTTTATTTACAAATGGATTATACACCTGATAAGAAAGCGTTGTCAATAGTGTTTTTTTATATAAACAAATCCGTCAAACGTTGATTTATCAATATTTTTATTGAATGAGTTTTATATTTTCCTATTGAAATATCATTCATTCAATAGTTTGTTTGAATTTTTTCAATACAAAAAAAGTGTTATTTTATGCAATATCTAACATAAAATAACACTTTTTCTATTTTTTTGTTTATTTTTTAAACAATAATTTTCGTGTAGGTTTCATAATGTGATATATTTTCTTCTGATAATTCTTGGTTAGTAATCACTTTATCAATTAAATCCAAATCATAAAATTGATAGAAGTCATTCCGATTGAACTTATATTTATCGGCAACAATAATCTTTTCAAAGGCATTATTTAAGGCAATTGCTTGAATCTGGCCTTCTTCGATATTGGCATTCATCACACTTTCATTGTAGATGCCATTAACCCCTACAAAGGCCTTAGTAAATTTCAAGTGGTTTAATGTTTCATTTGCTAGACTACCTACAAAAGATTGCGACTCACTGCGATAGATTCCGCCAATTAATAAGACTTCCACACCTAACTTTTCCCATGATTGAAAGACCGGTAAGCTATTGGTTATGATACGAACAGGGTAGACAGCTGGCGTGACATATTTAGCCATTAATTCCAAAGTCGTCCCTGGTCCAAGGTAGATGGTATCACCATGCTTAATAAAACTTGCCGCTATTTTTGCAACTGCTTCTTTTTCTTTTAAGTGAATCTCCATTTTTTGTAAATGTGTTAATTCCTCTTCTTCACATAATGTAATTTTTTGTGCTCCTCCATGAATACGAACTAACTTTCCTGCTTCAGCTAATTCATCCAAATCTCGGCGAATCGTCATATCTGACACTTCTAACTGATCAACCAAATCATTAATCGTGACAATACCAGATTGATTGACTTTTTCGATAATTGTTAAAATACGTTCTCTTTTTAGCATTTCTCTTCCACATCCTTTATCACTGATAGAACAAACAAAAACTTACATTACATATTTATAATATAGCACAAGTTTATTCAAATACAAACAAAAACTAAGTACCCCTCTAACAATAAGATACTAGTGGAATACTTAGCTCATTTATTATTTACTATTTATTCTCATGTAAAATTTTTGTAGCATTAGAAAAGCTCATAAATTCATGATTTGGTCGTTGGTGATCCAATTCATTTAAGAGATTAGTACTATTAGTGAAGTCAACACCTGCTTCATTGAGGTGAATAGGAGCTGTTTTGTATAATGCAATAGGCTCACGAACTGGCTTATGTTCTCTATTGGTATTATCTAAAATATATGGTTTGCAGGCTCTTCTAATAAAAAGTTTCTCATAAGCAAATCCCAAACAATGACTATCTACTAATTTTTCTCGTTGACTCATCATAAAAAACACCCCTTTATTAGTGAAAATTATCTCTAAAGTTTCAATAAGGGCTTCTCCCATGCAGACTCTCTTATGTACGTTTTTTAGAAATTCACAAAGTTTATCTGTATTTATCATAATACTTTTTGTAAGCGTTGACAATATATCTAGACTAGTTTCTGTAATTTTGATATTTTTGTCTAATCAAGTTATCATTTTGTACAAAAAATAAGCTAGCCTCATCAGACTAACTTGCTAATTGTTTTATTTAGACGCATACCATTGCTTCTACAAAGTCATGTGTGCTAACCCATACTTCTTGTTTATATGGATTGATGCCTAATTTTTTAGCACACTTAATAATTGAAGCAAATGCCACTACATTGACCACTAAGGCGATCATTGCTGATACACCCATAATAGTTGGATTTACTTCTGTTGGGTGAATACCCGCATTCATAAAGCCATCTTTATACATTACTGGCAATACTTGGAACGGCTCTGTATCTTGGAATAATGGAAAGACTTGTGCAAACATACACCAGACTGCTAAAATTGTTGCACGGTTGTGAACTACACACTAAGCTAAAGCTTCGGAGATTTCTTGGTACTATTTTTAAATTAAACCACCCTAATCAACATTAGTTATTGAAACTATTTTCACTACTTAGAATAAAAGATCCACTAAAAAGTACTTTTACGAATTCACTTAAAAAAAGCATAAAAAAATAGGACATAATCTTAATTATGTCCTAAAATCTACGTTCCAGAAGGGATTCGAACCCCTGACCGTTCGCTTAGAAGGCGAATGCTCTATCCTGCTGAGCTACTGGAACCTCAACTACAAGAACTATTATATCCTCTAATCGAAATAAAGTCAACAGTTTTTCGAAAGTTTTTTCAGTTTTTTCACTTTTTTAAAAAAATGGAACTAATTAGGAAATACCCAGTTAGTTCCAAAAAATTTTATTCTAAGAAATCACGTAATTGTTTTGATCGGCTTGGATGTCTTAATTTACGTAAGGCCTTTGCTTCGATTTGACGAATACGTTCACGTGTTACACCGAATACTTGACCCACTTGTTCTAAAGTACGGATTTCACCGTTTTTGTCTAGACCAAAACGTAAACGTAAAACATTTTCTTCACGATCAGTTAATTGTTCTAGCACTTCATCTAATTGTTCTTGTAATAATGCATAGGCTGTATGTTCAGCTGGACTTGTTGCATTATCATCTTCAATGAAGTCACCTAAGTGCGAATCATCTTCTTCCCCGATTGGAGTCTCTAATGATACTGGTTCTTGAGCGATTTTTAAGATTTCACGAACTTTTTCAGTTGGTAAGTCCATTTCAGCACCGATTTCTTCTGGTGTAGGTTCGCGGCCTAAATCTTGTAATAATTGACGTTGTACACGGACTAATTTGTTGATTGTTTCAACCATATGTACTGGAATACGGATAGTTCTTGCTTGGTCGGCAATCGCACGAGTAATTGCTTGACGGATCCACCAAGTTGCATAAGTTGAGAATTTGAACCCTTTTTCATGGTCAAATTTTTCTACGGCCTTCATTAATCCCATATTACCTTCTTGAATTAAATCTAAGAATTGCATACCACGTCCAACATATCGCTTAGCAATAGATACTACTAAACGTAAATTAGCTTCTGCTAGTTCTTGCTTAGCTTCTTCATCGCCTTCTTGAATACGAATAGCGATTTCTTTTTCTTCTTCAGCTGTTAATAGTGGTACTCGTCCGATTTCTTTTAGATACATACGAACAGAGTCATTAATTTTAACGTTAGAAGCGACTGCAGTTTCATCGGCTTTTGCTTTTTTATCTTTCTTTTCATCTTTTTCTTCAATTTCTTCTTTAACGCTTTGAGATTGTAATTGACGTGTTGTTGGTCCACCATCGATGTCAACAACGCTGATACCTGCATCCTCAAATTTTTGGATTAATTTATCCATACCTTCTGCATCTAATTCAAAAGGTTCTGCTACTTTTTCTGACAAATCATCATATAAAATTTGTCCAAAAATCTTTTTCTCAGCAATTAAAGTTGCTGTTACATCTTTTAATGTTTGGCCTTGTTCATTTTGTTTCTTTACCATTAAATGAATCCCCCATCCTATCCTTGTGTTGGTGTTTTTATTCGCATTTTTAATTGCTTTTGTATCGCTATCTGTTCTAACATTAATTCCTGTGCCAATGTTGTATCGCCTTGTGTTAGCGCTACTTGTAAATCGATTTTTACTTGTTGTGAACGCCTTAATAGCTTTTCACGTGTAGAAATATAGTAAGCTAATTCTTCTATTTCTTTACTTGTGCAATCTTCTGGCATATCTAACCATTCTAAGGACGCTACAATACTTTGCAGTTGTTCATCAACTAACATCGCCATAAACAGTCCTAATTCTACTTCATGATCATTATGCATTCTTAATTCTTGTAATAAATAATATAGCTCTTGAAATTCAGCATCATGAAAACTAAACTCATCATCATAAATAAATAAATAATTCCAGCTTTCAGGCGAATGTATTAAGCGATATAATAATTGTTTTTGCGGTATTTCAAGCATTGATTTTGGTTTATTAACCATACTAATAACTGGTTGTTCAACAACACTCGTCTTAGCCATCTGACGCTCTTGTTGCTTTTGATAATGCGCTAACCGTTCAGTAATAACTGCTTTCGATAGCGAAAATTCTCGTTCCAATTCACTCATCATTAAATCTTGTTCAATGGGTGATGTAATTCTACCGATTTCTTGGATTAATAATTCTATATAAGTGACTTTATCTTTTTCGACTGTTAAATTATACTGTGAACGATAATACCGTCTCCTAAACTGAAAGACTGTCTCACTATGATTATATAGCTTATCCTTATAGGCATCATTACCGTATTTTTGAATATATTCATCCGGATCTAATCCTTCTTCTAATGGCAATACTAGTACTTGCATATTTGAATATTGCTGAATTAACTCAATTGCACGATTCGTAGCATGAAGACCCGGCTCATCACCATCATAAGCGATTAATACTTTATCCGTCACACGATTCAAGATATTAATCTGTTCCTGTGTCAGACTGGTTCCCATTGAGGCGATTCCTTCTTTAACACCTGCCTGCCATGATGCAATAACATCCATATATCCTTCAAACAGAACTGCTAATCCATTCTTACGAATATGAGATCTCGCTTGATCAAAATTAAATAAAAAATTCCGCTTATTAAAAAGTTTTGTTTCTGGACTATTTAGATATTTTGCTTGGACATCCTCAGAAAATGATTGCTCAATCTCGTTCGTCTCATCCACTAATACCCTACCAGAAAATCCAATCACCTGACCACTTGCATCACGTAAAGGAATCATTATCCTACGAGAAAAACGATCCAAAAATTCATTCGTCTCTTCTCGATGAACAAATAATCCCGATTCAATCATATCTTCTTCTGAAATATTCAAACCCTTTACTTGATTCACTAATATTTCACGATTCTTAGGTGAGTACCCTAATCCAAACAACTTAATCGTCTCTTCTGTATAGCCACGATCAATTAAATATCTTAGTGCCTTATCCCCTCCATTTGTATGTTGCAAAATATGTTCATACAATGCTTGAGCTTCCTTGTGCGCCTGATACAAACCTTGATATTCTAGATGTTTCGTATTATTGGTGTTACCTTGACTAATATTTAATTCATAAGGTAAATGAGCAATATCAACTACTTTCTCAACCGCCTCAGGAAATGAAATATTTTCAACTTCACTTATAAATGAAAAAACACTCCCCCCACGTCCACAACTAAAACAATAATATAATTGCTTTTCTTCCGCCACCGAAAACGATGGAGTCTTTTCATCATGGAATGGGCAAAAGCCGAAGTAGTTTTTTCCTCTTTTTTTTAATTGAACATATTGACTAACAATATCAACAATGTTCACTTCATTCTGAATTTGAGAAACAACTTCATTTGGTACTGCATTTGCCATCTTAATTGTTCCCTCCTTCAAAATATTCTAGCTGTTTTGATATTCGGAGAGTATTATACCATTTTTTTTACATAATATCAATCTTTTTTGCTAATCTAATAATTATCACTAAGACTATACTAATAAACGGTCTAGTAGTATTGTAATTGTGTACGAATTAATTTTTATATTCGATTGCTTCTTCAATCCATTCCCAAGCTTTTTCTTTTCCTTGTCCTGTTTGAGAAGAATACACTAACAAATCTTCATCACGTACATTCCCAAATGCTTTACGGATGGCACTCTTATGTTTATTCCATTTACCACGAGGAATTTTATCACATTTTGTCATTACAATTTTGTATGGAATATCATAATAATCTAAAAATTCTTTCATTTGAACATCTTCACGACTTGGCTCATGACGGAAATCAACTAAGATTAACACTAATTTTAGCATTTTTCTTGTTGTAATATACTCCTCAATCATACGTCCCCATTTAGCGCGTTCTTTTTTTGAGACGCGAGCATAACCATATCCTGGTACGTCGACAAAATAAAACATTTCATTAATTAGGTAAAAGTTCAATGTTTGTGTCTTTCCTGGTTGCGAAGAAGTTCTCGCTAAAGCCTTACGATTAATTAAATTATTAATAAAAGAAGATTTACCGACATTTGAACGTCCTGATAAACCAATTTCTGGTAAAAATGTTGTTGGATATTGCGCAGGGCTAACTGCACTCATTACGATATCTGATTTTGTAACTTTCATATTTTCCTCCTAGATTTCTTGTCCTTTTGGTTCTACTTTAACAAAATACAATAAGAATGCTCCTATTAAGAATAAGAAGATTAATGAAAATACTCCATCAAGAGAATTCCCTGTATATTGTGCGGTTAAACCGACTAGTGTTGTTCCTAAAATTGATGAAAATTTTCCGAATACATTATAAAATCCGAAAAACTCATTTGATTGTTCTTCTGGAATAATTTGCCCAAACATCGAACGACTCAATGCTTGAATTCCTCCTTGTGCTGTACCGACTAATATAGTTAAAATAATGAATTTATCCATTGTCTGAACTGTTAATGCCATCACACAAATTAAAATGTAAGTGAAAATCCCAAGAAATAGTGTTTTCTTATTACCAATTCGTTTTGAGATTCGTCCATAAATAATACTAAATGGAAAAGCAACAAATTGTACCATTAATAAAATACCAATTAACATACTATCTGAAATACCAATGTCTGAACCAATAGCCGTCGCCATTTTAAAGATGGTTCCAACACCGTCAATATAAAAGAAATATGCAATTAGAAATAAAAATACTTGCTTATGTTGGCCAATTTTTTGTAAGGTTGTGAATAAGCGTTTAAAACTTTCCACGATTAGGACACCTTCATGTTCACGATAAGTTGTTTGTTTAACGTGTTTCCAATATGGTATTGTAAAAATAAACCACCATAAACCTGTCATAAAGAATCCAATCTTAACAATCAATGTACTATCTAACCCTGAATAAAACATAATCGCCATAAATATTATAAAGGGAATCGTACTTCCTATATAACCTAGTCCGTATCCTAATGATGATACTTTATCCATCCGCTTAAAGGTAGTAACATCCATAATCGAACTATCATAAAATATATTCGAGGCTGAATACCCAATTCCTGAAATCGTATAGAAGACTAATAATATAAGCCATTGATCTTCATTTAAAAAAATCATTCCCCACACAGAGAGTACTCCCATCAAGGTTCCAATTGTAAACATTGGATTCCGCATACCTTTATAATCTGCTAATGCTCCTAAAACAGGTGCTAATATCGATACAATTAGCGTTGAAATAGAGTTAGCATAACCTAGATATGCTGTTGAATTAACACTGCTAATTCCCGCATTGGTCGCAACATCTTTAAAGAATAAAGGAAAAATAGCTGTTACAATCATTAACGAATATACTGAATTCGCCCAATCTTGTAGCATCCACGCCCATTCTTCTTTGGTATAATCCAATTTTAAAAATTTCATTAAAACGCGCTCTATCTTCTAATAGTAATTAGTAAGACCAAGCACTTTCAACTCCTTTCTGATAATGCGCTAATTCCTATTATAAAGTGAAAACAACCTATAAGCAACATACCTTTGCCTATAGGTTGTCTTTTGTTAACATTCTTCTTGTTCTGAATTATAAAAAACTGGTTTTCCCTTAGATTCGACAACATCTCTCGTAACAATAACTTTCTTGACGTCCTCACGACTAGGTGTTTCAAACATAATATCTAGCATAACCGCTTCAATAATTGATCGTAAACCACGTGCACCAGTATTGCGTTCAATCGCTTTTTCAGCAATCGCATCTAATGCTTCATCGGTTACTTCTAATTCCACACCATCTAAGGCGAATAATTTCGCATATTGCTTAATAATAGCATTCTTTGGTTTTGTTAGAATACTAATTAAATCATCTTTAGTTAATTTTTCTAATGCAGTTACTACCGGCAAACGACCAATAAACTCTGGAATTAAGCCGAATTTTAATAAGTCTTCTGGAATAATTTGTTGCATTAAACTTGTTTCTTCATCGATACCTTTAGAAGCATTTGAGCCAAAACCAATGACTTTTGCTCCTAATCTTTCCTTAACGATTGTTTCGATACCATCAAAAGCACCACCTACAATGAATAAGATATTAGTAGTATCTACATCGATTAATTCTTGGTGTGGGTGTTTGCGTCCACCTTCTGGAGGAACTGATGCAACTGTACCTTCTAAAATTTTAAGTAAGGCTTGTTGTACACCTTCACCACTAACATCACGAGTAATTGATACATTTTCACTTTTACGAGCAATTTTATCGATTTCATCAACATAAATAATCCCACGTTGGGCACGCTCAACATCGTAATTTGTTGATTGTAATAATTTAACGATAATATTTTCAACATCTTCCCCTACATATCCTGCTTCAGTTAATGTTGTTGCATCCGCAATCGCAAATGGCACATCTAAAATTCTTGCTAATGATTGTGCTAAATAAGTCTTCCCTGATCCAGTTGGTCCAATTAAACAAATATTACTTTTTTGCAATTCAACCTCATCTTCTTCTTTTGTCATTAAATGATTAATTCGTTTATAGTGGTTATATACTGCTACAGCTAAGGCTTTTTTAGCGGCATCTTGCCCGATGACGTATTCATTTAGTGTGTCTGTAATTTCTTTTGGTTTTGGTGTTTCTTTAATTTCCTCACTATATTGATGCACAATTTCTTTATCAATGATTTCTTTGCATAAATTAATACATTCATCACAAATAAATACATCTGGTCCCGCAATAATACGGTTGACGTTTGATTGTGGCTTCCCACAAAAAGAACATCTTACTTGAGTATTTTCTTCGTTATTCAAAATTTTCCCTCCATTCCCTTTTCTTTAGGAATTCTAAATTCGTTTATAAGCGTACCATACCTTAGCCTTTCATACAAGAAAAGTTACTTAATTTTCACAAAAATAAAAAGGCCAGAACTAGTCCGGCCTTCGATAGTCATATCTTCATTATGCTTCTTTAGCAGTGTCAACAATCATTGCTAGTGCTTTTTTCATTGCAATATCATTTTTTAACATTTCAGTTGAAACTGAAGAGCGAACAACTGCTTCTGCCATGTTGTATTGTGCTGCTAATTCTTTTACTTCAGCATCTACATCTTCATCAGAAACTTCGATGTTTTCATCTTTAACGATTTGTTCTAATACTAAGTTAGTTTTAGTGCGAACATCTGCATCGCCTTTCATCATTTCAACTAAATCAGCTTCAGTTGTGTTAGTGATTTGGAAGTACATTTCTGGTGCAATTCCGTTACGACGCATATCGTTTAGGTAGTGTTGTACTTGACGGTTAACTTCTTCGTCGACCATTTCTTGTGGTAATTCAACGATTTCAGCATTTTCAACAGCTTTACGAACTGCTAAGTCAGCAACTGCATCTGTAGCTTGTGCTTCTTTTTGTTCTTCTAATTGTTTACGGAATTTAGCTTTTAATTCATCTAATGTTTCAACTTCATCGTCGATATCTTTAGCGAATTCGTCGTTTAATTCTGGTAATTCTTTAGCTTTAACTTCATGAACTGTTACTTTGAAAGTAGCTTCTTGTCCTTTTAAGTTTTCTGCTTGGTAATCTTCAGGGAAAGTTACTTTAACTTCTACTGCTTCGCCTTCTGAAGTGCCAACTAATTGATCTTCAAATCCTGGAATGAATGATCCTGAGCCTAATTCTAATGCGTGATTTTCAGCTTTTCCGCCTTCGAATGCTTCGTCTCCTAAGAATCCTTCAAAGTCAATAACAACTGTATCGCCTAATTCAGCTTTACCTTCTTTGATTACTAGTTCAGCTGCATTAGCTTGTTCAGTTAATAAACGATCTTCAACTTCTTTATCTGAAACTTCACGATCTTGTTTTTCAACTGTTAAGTTTTTGAATTCACCTAATTTTACTTCAGGTTTAACAATTACTTCAGCTTTGATTACCCAAGGAGTTCCTTGTTCTAAAGATACGATATCGATTTTTGGTTGTGTTACTGGGTAAATTCCAGCTTCTTCAACAGCGTTATCATATGCGTCTGGTAAAACGATATTTAATGCATCTTCATATAATGCAACTTCACCGTACATTTTGTTAAATACTTGACGGTTTACTTTACCTTTACGGAATCCTGGGATATTTAAATTCTTTTTAATACGATTAAATGCTTTATCTAACCCTTGTTTTTTTTCTTCTTCAGAAATTTCAAAAGTTAAAACAACTTTATTTGTTTCAATGTTTTCAACTGATACTGTCATTTTTATGCCTCCAAATTTTTTTATTTATTATTATTTCGTATAACACTTTTGCATACTTTTACAGTTTACTACATGAATTGCCATTTGTAAAACAAAATATTTGATTAGATTGGTGCTTATATTTTCAATTATTGCATGTTTTATAAGCTTTTGGGGCTAACTTTTTTGTAGTGGACTATTCTACTATGCAAATTACCACCTATTCTATTAAAGAATTCGTTAATAGTCAGTGAAAATATTATCGAAAAAAATAAGTGGAACTCGTTTTTACATTTCCACCTCTTAACTAGACATTATACTACCAAAAGACTGATAGATAAAGCTTTTTCGCCAATATTTCATTATTTTTTTAAAGCTATCTAACTACAAATATAGGATTGACACTCTTATGCATCAGACTGTATATGATAGAACGTCTTTGTAACATAGCTATCATTAGTAGTTTACAATATACTAAAAGTTGGACTTCTATTGTATGATTACAAAAAACGATGCTAGCAGAACTAACATCGTGGTACAGTACTTATTTTAATTTATCCGCTACTTTTCTAGTGTGATGGCTAGTGTTTGATAGGCTTCTAGTGTGATTTTCCTAGTTAAGTCTGCTGTTTTTACTGGGTAATTGCTTAATAGGACTTGTGCTTTGGCTTCGTTTGGCCATTCATCATTTAGATTGATCGTTTGTTTTGATGTATAGAAGTTGTTTAGGACAATTATTTTTTTGTTGTCTAGTTGGCGTACGTAGGCAAAGATTCCTGGATGGTCTAGTTGGATACCTCGGTAGCTACCTTCTGCAATGATTGGATTTGTTTTGCGAATTTTGATTAATTCTTGGTAGTATTTGAAGATTTTGCCTGTTGCTAATTCTTGTTGAACATTAATTTTGGTGAAATTATCGGCTACTTTTAACCAAGGTGTGCCTGTTGTGAAACCTGCATTTTCTGTTGTATCCCACTGCATTGGTGTACGGCTATTATCACGTGATTTGTCTTTGATATAGCTCATTACAGTATCGTGATCGATGCCTTTTTTAATTAATTCTTGATAAGCATTATGCGTTTCAATATCGACATAATCGTCAATTTCATCAAAGTTTGGATTCGTCATGCCGATTTCTTCTCCCTGATAAATATAAGGAGTGCCTCGTAAGAAGTGAATCGTTTGCGCCAACATGCTGCTCGTTTCAAATGGATAGTTCTCCACGTCACCAAAACGAGAATTTGCACGTGGTTGGTCATGGTTATTCCAGAATAAAGCATTCCAGCCATTGCCATCCGACATTCCTGTTTGCCAGTCATTTAAGATTTGTTTTAATTCTTGGAAATCAAATGGAACTTTTGACCATTTTTCACCGTCTTTATAATCTACTTTCAAGTGATGAAAACTGAAAATCATTGATAATTCATCACGATTTGGATTGGTATATAAGACACCATTTTCAATTGTGGTTGATGACATTTCACCAACTGTTACGATATCTGCCATTGAGCCAAAACTATTTTTATTAATCAATTGGATATAGTCGTGAACGATTGGTTTATCGGTATATAGTGCCTTTTCTTGTGTGCTATCGCCTGTTGAATCGATTAATCTTTCGTCTTTTCCAATCACATTTAATACGTCAAATCGGAAACCTTTCACGCCTTTTTCTAGCCAGAAGTTAACGACTTTAATTAATTCTTTTTGAACATTGGGATTGCGCCAGTTTAAATCGGCTTGCGTCACATCATAGAGATGCAAGTAATATTGGTCAGTATCGCCAAATTTAGCCCAAGCTGGCCCACCGAATTTTGATTGCCAATTAGTTGGTAAGGAGCCATCTCCTTTGGTTGGGCGAATGATGTAGAAATCTTGGTAGTATGGATCACCAAGTAATGCTTTTTGGAACCATTCGCATTCGATTGACGTATGATTAAAGACCATATCAAGCATTAATTCAATCTTAGCTTTTTTGGCAACTGCTACTAATTCTTCTAAATCAGCCATCGTCCCAAACATTGGATCAACCGACATATAATCCGTCACATCATAGCCATTATCCTTTTGCGGTGAAATGTAAAATGGATTTAACCAAATCATATCAATTCCTAACTTTTCTAAATAGGGAATCTTTTCAATAATCCCTCGTAAATCCCCAATTCCATCACCATTTGAATCTTTAAATGACTTTGGATATAGTTGGTAGATTACTTTATCTTTCATTTTCATTGTATTTTCCCCTAACCTATAACGGAAGAAAAGAGCGCGCTATATGCTACACTCTCTATCTTCTTTATTTAACTATTTTTTACTTTGAAATAATTTCTTTTTATCAAAAATGATTGTTAATACAAATGGTACCACTAAAACGATTACCATACAAATTAAGAACATCACCATTGAGCCAGGACGGATAACTAAGAAACCTGGTAAACCACCTACCCCAATACTATTGGCAGTAACTTTAGTAATTGTACTAATAAATCCAGCGATTCCTGAACCAATCATTGCTGCTACAAATGGGAAGACATATTTTAAGTTAATCCCAAACATCGCTGGTTCAGTAACCCCTAAGTAACATGAGATAGCTGCTGGAATTGACACTTGTTCTTCTTCCTTGTCGCCACGGTGTAGCCACCAAATCGCCATAACTGCCGAACCTTGAGCAATATTTGATAGAGCGATCATTGGCCATAATTGTGTACCACCAAAGTCACTAATTAACTGCATATCGATAGCATTTGTCATGTGGTGTAAACCAGTAATAACTAATGGAGAGTAGAAAGCTCCGAATAAAGCACCGAATAACCAGTTTAATGGACCAGTTAATCCTGCTAAAACAACGAATGAAATCCATTGACCCATTTGCCAACCGACTGGACCTAAGACTGTGTGAGCTAATATAATAGTTGGAATTAAAGCAAAGAATGGCACAAAAATCATTGAAACGGCATTTGGAATCCATTTACGTAACCAAATTTCTAAATAAGATAATGTAAATCCAGCGAAAATTGCTGGTAAAACTTGTGCTTGATAACCAATTTTATCAATTGTAAAATATCCAAAATCCCAGAATGGAATTGTGCCATCAGCTAATGCGCCTGCATAACCATAAGCGTTTAATAATTGTGGTGACACTAAACAAATCCCTAAGACAATCCCTAGAATTTGTGTCGTACCCATTTTCTTAGTAACACTCCACGTAATTCCAACAGGTAAGAAGTGGAAAATCGCTTCACCTGGTAACCATAAGAATGCATTCACGCCATTCCAAAATGGTGACACATCAACAATCTTATTGAAAACAGGATTTCCCAAAGCATCAAAAACCGGTTGTCCCTCAGTCATTTTTTGACCTAAGATTTCCATTGGTACACCCTCTAAAATATTACGGAAGCCCAAGATCAAACCACCGACGATAATTGCTGGAATAATTGGTGTGAAAATCTCAGCTAATACAGCCATTGCACGTTGTAACCAGTTTTGGTTTTGTTTAGCAGCTTTTTTCACTTCATCTTTTGATACGCCTTGTTTTCCTGAAATTGCGATAAAATCATTGTAAAATACTGAAACATCATTGCCGATAATCACTTGGAATTGACCTGCTTGTGTAAATGTCCCCTTAACGGCTTTAAGCTTTTCAATTTGCTTAACATCAGCAATTGATGGATTATTTAGTACAAATCTCATACGAGTTGCGCAATGAGTTACAGCTGCGATATTATCTGGTCCACCGAGTAAATGTAGCAATTCTTGTGCTTGTTGCTTAAAATCTGTCATTGTTTTTTCCCCCTACAAATTAATTTTCTATAATCTACAACTTGTCTATACAAGTTACTTTCATCTCTATTATATAAATCTTTTTTGCTTTTGCAAGCGTTTAAAATGAAAACTTCGCTTACTTAAAAAATGAATTTCATTTCAAATATTTGTTTATTGTGATATTTTTTCATACAAAAAAAAGCTAGAAAAGAATATATCATACTCTATACTAGCTTTCTATATTCGGTTGTATAAGAGGTTTTTTTGCATTTTCTATATTGATTCCTTAAAGTCTTAAGCATGTTGTCGCCTAGCAAAATCAACAAATTTAAACTTATCTAAACGGTGGCGACTTTCAGAATACTGAATAAAGCTTGTATCTTCTAAAAAGACTTCACTACGAACAACTACTACATGCGTATCTTGTCCCAAGGCCATTAATTCGCAATCTTCTTTGGTAATCGGTTCGACATTGAATTCCTTCTTAGCATAAGCAATTAACAAACCTATGTCGCCTTCTAAATAATCATATAATGAAATCGCCATCTGTTCATTTGGTAAATGCATCTCTTTCGATAGACATTTAATATAATCCTTATCTAAAATAATCACCTCACCATTAATCTCTCTTTGGCGCACTAACAGAATCATCTCTTCATCTTCTGTAACTAAGCCTGCCTCTACTAAATGCTTTGGTGCCTTAACTCGTTCATTTTTCACCACAATTGTTCGTGATGGAATAGCTTGTTTAGCTTGTAATTCTTTAAAACTAACTAATCCTGATACCGGAAAATTATAACGTTTTACATCCAAAACAATTGATCCTTTACCTTGTTTCTTTTGGATATAGCCATGTTCTAATAAATTACGCAATGCTTTTCGAATCGTTTCACGTGATACTTGAAAATTTGCGACTAATTCATGCTCGCTTGGTAACAATGAGCCCACTGGGTATGTACCAGATTCAATTTTTTCTTTTAATTCAAAATATATTTTTTCATGTAATTTCATCATGATTCTCCCATATGCTAATTTATTATGTACCCTTCTTATTAAGAATACACTTTTCTAATGTTTTTAACAAGATACTGAGGAAATTCTCTCTACACTAGCTGTCTTTCTAATTCTTTTATTATGTCAACTACTGCCACTATTTTTACTTTGCACACGCCACTATTTTTGCTTAGCACACGCCACTATTTTTGCTTAGCGCACACCACACTTTTTTGTTTGTACACGTCGCACACCAAACGACTCACCACTCACCAAACGCCCCGCCACTCACCACAATTTCCCTACCATGCAAAAAAGCCACCAAATCCCTTTTACAGAAATTGATAGCTTTTCATCTTGTTTTCAATTATTTTGCTAGTGTTTCTAATACTTCTGGACGGAATCCTGAGAAAGCTTCTTTACCTGGTACTACAACAACAGGTAGTGAACTAAAACCTAATGCACGAACTTCTTCTAATGCTTCTTCTGATACGCTGACATCACGTTCTTCAAAAGCTATGCCATTATTTGTTAAAAATTGTTTTGTAAAATTACACTGCATACAATTTGGCTTTGAGTATACAATAACTGTTTTGTCTGACATTCTATTCACCTCGTCTTTATATCTTTTTTTATCATACCTTAACTTTTTTTGAAATACAATTAACTTGTTTGGCAGTGAAATTTATTTAATTTTGTTTGAAGACGCTGGGGTTATAACCACGCTTAGTTACATAGCCTTTTTTGCTCCATACGCCTAATTTGTTGTTTTTAGCGATTTTTTGATATTTTTTCATTTCTTTTAAAAGAGTAGTATTGGGTTTGTTGGCATAAGCAATCGTTGCTAGTCCCTCTTCAAGCAAGGTGTCTTGTACTAACTTGCCGTCGATATATAGGTAGACTAAAGCACGATTATAGTGGTCAGTCGGATCGCCTACATCAAAACTAACTTCAATATTATTAGAATTGGTGATTAATTCTTTCATGCGTTCAGTTGCTTCATCGGCAAATGGTTGCGCCTTTTTGTCTGGCTTTTCGGTTTCTGGTGTATCAACAATTAATAAACGAGCTTTGAAGCGTTCATTATCATACATCAAGTGATAAGTATCGCCATCAATCACACGATCAACTTCCACTTGGTATTTGGTTAATGGCTTAAAGACAGAAAAATCCTCGCCATCGAAGTGATGCCGAGAATCATGATTTGTTCTTACAATGTCTTCTTTTTCGAGATAACCAAACTTAATTCCTAAAAGAGTTAAGACGGTAATCATAAGGCCACCGAATTTTTTGATAGTTTCTTTAGAGATTTTCGTTTGTTTATTCATATTAACAGACCTTTCTATGCTGCTTCTACTTCAGTTTTAGCTGGTTCGTGTTTTTCGATAAGTGCTAAAACTTTGAATAATGTAAATTTCATAACTGGTGTGAAGACTAACATACTAATAACAGTACCTTCACGAATTGTGTTTTCTAATCCTGTTAACCAGCAAACCACTGGAATCACGAAAATTGCGATTACATCTAGCATTTGACGAGCACGAGGGAAACTCCATCCATAACGCTCACAAATAACCATAACTGTTGGCTCTAATGGGAAACTACCATAATTAATGGCCAGTAACAGTCCAATGCCAATCCCTAATAAGATAACCCCAATCACATTAAAAATCACACGATAAATATATAAATCTAATGGCAAATCAGCAAATAAAACAGTTACACCAAAGTTAATCACATAACCTAATCCATAAGCTAATACTAATTGCAATAGACGTTTTAATTCGAATTTCTTACCTAAATATGCCAATTGCACTAAAATACAAGTCGTATTAGTAATCATTGTCATCGTACCAAATTGTAACACAATCTTACCATTTGAATACTTTTCAATTAACCATAATGCCGTTAAATTAAACGCATCATATGGCGCCACTCCTATATTTGTTTTGATGGTCATTGCGATACCAAAACCAGTCATAATAATACTAATAATCAGACCGATAATTCGCCAATTTTTATTCTTCATATTTCCCCCTAGTTTGTACCCATAAACCAAATAGTGAAGCCAAACACTTCAATCCCTTGCTTATATCATACACATTTTTATAAACTTTTAAATATTATATAGTATTTAAGCCATATATTCAAGGAAATCATACTTTTTTTGAGATTATTTTATCGTAAAAGCTAATATTTTCTAATTTGTATACGGTATTCATTCGTTATTGAACAATTATCATTATGATAGCGTTTGATATATTTTAAAAAAATCTAACCTCATTTCAAATCAAAAAACCTCAACTAGTAATGCAATATCACTAATCCAGATGAAAAATTATTTTTGGTACATACAAGCAAATAGACTCAATGCAAATATCACCACTGCAATATATATAGAAATATGAATAACAAATGCTTCCACTATTGCCACCACGATAATAGCTATAATCATCGGACTAGTATACTTTAAAAACTGCCAACTAGAAGCCGTAATCGACCTCAAATCCAACTGATCCTCATCAGGTGTCTGTGAAATAGTCTCAACCCCAAAAGCAATCCGTAAATTAGCAACCGATAATCCAAGTAAAATATGCGCAATTTGCCCCCACAAAGAATAATAAATTTGAATATTCGCATGAAATAATAAAGCCAACATCATGCCTGGCGCTAATACTAGAATCGTCTCCGCCGCAGCAACTAGATTCGTCAATAATACATTCTTCCTAAACTGAGGGAACATCTCTGTTAGATCACGATCACTCAAACAAACAATAATTGTTAATGAAGCCAAAAACATTGCCGCTAAATTCAATAAGCCCATACTTTGCACAGTATCTTTCGTTAAGCCAAGCGTCATAACTACTATTAATAGTATATTAATTTTAATAATTTCCTTTATCCATTGTTTACCCATAGCTACACCCCAAACATTTTTAATTTATTTGATTGTTATTACCTATAATGATATCATATTTCACGCTATTTTTTTAGCACTACAAAGGATTTTTGGTATTTTAAAGGAAGTACGAATTTTGTCGAATTTTCTATTTGTATGATTACCTCTTTTTTTGGTAAAATAAAATTATTAAAAAAAGATTGAGGTGTCAAAAATGGCGAAAAATAGCCCGCAAGATTTAGAAAATAAAAAATATTTCTCACAACAATTAAATTACCTATTAGAAACCTTCGACAAACGCCAAATTGACTTACATAGAGATTTGAATATTCCTAAAAGCACATTAACTGGCTATGTAAAAGGAACATCTCTTCCAACAAAAGAAAATGTTCAAAAGCTAGCCAAATATTTTGACGTTAAGCAAGAAGATCTTGACCAACGATTCCAAAGCGAGCTTAACCATACGCCAATCGAAGCAAATTATGACGATATAGCAATTCTAACCTTATATCACTCATTAGACCCAACTTACCAACATAAAGTCTTACAATACGCAAAATCTCAACTTGATGAGCAACGTGCAGAAAATGTCGGAATTATCACCGCTAACTCTAATCAAGCAAAAACAAAACAAAATGGTCTAAATGCCGTTATGACTATCCAAACAGAAATTAATCATAAAAATTACCGATACGGTCATAAAAGTGATGGCTTATATTATACAAAGAAAGACTTGGCACCGTATGACTTTGCCTTAACCATTAGCGGAAATGCGATGTCCCCATTGATTAATGATGGTGACATTGTCTGCGTAAAGCGTAATGTACCATTTCAAGATGGTCTAACCTATATTATCGATATTAACGGTAAAACCTATTGTCGGAAAATCTATCAACATACCGATACCTATCAATTAGTTGCCAATAACACAGCACTCTTTATGCCACGAACCATCCGTAAGAATGAACAAATAAAGATTATTGGTCAAGTTGTCGATCACTTTATCCCAGAAAAGCTAGATTAAATTTATTAGTAAATTGCGTACAAATAGAGATAGCAAACAGCCTAAAAAAAATACCTAATAGCCATGAGTGACAAATGGTTCAAAAGATAAAAAGAACAGGATATTCTTTGCATATTCTGATAGCGCTTGCTAAAATATATGTATAGAGTAAGGAGGTCATACTCCCGCTTATCCTTCCTATAAAGTAGTACTAACGCAATTGTTAGTGCTACTTTTTTATGTGGGCCAACAAAAAAACAACCGCCAAGCGCACCTGACAGTTGTGGTTATGATTACTAATTAATTAATTGTTTGACTAATGTTAAGCTATTTTCGATATCTGCTACTTTAATGAATTCATCAGTTGTATGGATTTTTTCCATGCCCACCCCTAAAAGAATAGCTGCTACACCTTCGCTATTATAAATATTCGTATCACTTCCGCCACCACATGCTTCGACGCTGAATTTGAGTTGGGCTTTTTGGCAAGCTTGTTTGAAGTTTTCAATAACTGGGCTATCAGTTGAGATATTAAATCCAGGTGTGCCTTTTTTTACGCCAAATTGATAGCTAGCTTGATGTTTTTCGCAACCTGCTTGGAAAGCTTTTTCTGTGCGTTCTAGTAATTGATCTAGCTTTTGCGGATCTAAACTGCGGGCTTCAAACATAACTTCAAGCGATGGCATTACCACATTAGTTGCTACTCCTCCTGATACTTTACCAATATTGCAAGTTGTTTCGTGGTCAATCCGCCCAATTTGCATTTGACTAATAATATCACTTAAGACCACTAGCGCATTAATTCCTTCTTCGGGATTAACCCCTGAATGAGCCGCTTTACCGATAATTTTAATTGTCCCTTTTGCGGAATATGGCGCTTGATTATAGATTTTTCCGGGTTGACCTTCACCATCTAAGATATAAGCGTAATCAATTTTTCCTAATGCTTTGATATCTAAGTTTTTGGCGCCAAATATACCAATCTCTTCGGCAATTGAAAAGACACAAATCAAATTCTTGTGCTGTCCATTTAATTGTTTAGCATGTGCTAATAATTCTAATAAAACAGCCACACCAGCTTTATCATCTCCGCCTAAAATAGTGTCCCCACATGATCGGATTACGCCGTCTTCAATAATCGGTTCGACTCCCACGCAAGGTTGGACAGTATCGATATGGGCTGCTAAAAGGATTGTTTCACTATTTGCATCCGCACTATCTAATCGAGCAATGATATTTCCGCATGTGCCACCTAATTTGTGTCCGGCATCATCTTCGGTATAGAGAATCTCTAATTCATCTAAAAAGGCTTTAATATAATTTGCCACCTTATGTTCTTGTAAACTTACTGAATCGATTTTTACTAAATCTAAGAATCTTTCAATTACCATCTAAACTCCTCCTTATTGTTCTTTCAAATATTGGTATGCTTTTTCCAAACGTTTTAAGCCATCGACTACTTTTTGGCGCGAACAAGCTACATTCAAACGTAAGAAATATTCAGCCGTCTCACCATAAGTATTGCCCGGCATAATCGCTACTTTACCAACTTCAATCAGTGCTTTTTGCAATTTATCACTAGTTACACCTAATGCTTCAAAATTTATCCAAGCAAAATAACAACCGTCTGGCATTTGGCAAGTTAATTCTGGCATATGTTCTTCTAGATACTCACTAACATAACTGATATTGGCTTTCGTATGGGCTAATAATTCACTTAACCACTCATCGCATTCTTGATAAGCAGTAATCGTTGCGATAATCGCTAAAATTGCGGGTGAGGATACAGCTTCTTTATTTTTAATAATGTATAAAAATTCTTCTCTCAATTGACTATCCGGAATCATACCATACGAACCCGTCAAAGCCGGAATATTGAATGTTTTTGAAGCTGAGGTTAGAATCGCCATTTTTTCATAGGAACTTAACACTAAAATTGGTGTATAAGAACGTTTATAAGTAATATCCATATGAATATCATCCGAAATAATAAACACTTGATGCTTCTGACAAATAGCTATTAACTGCTTTAATTCTTCTTTTGTCCACACACGTCCAGTTGGATTATGCGGATTGCATAATAAAAATACTTTTGCTTTCTGAATAGCTTCTTCAAATGCAATAAAATCAATTGTATACTGACCTTCCTCATAACTTAGAGGACAGTCAATAATCTTACGCTTATTAGCACGAATTGTTTTAAAAAAAGCATCATAAGCCGGCGTCAAAATCACCACACCATCGCCTGCTTGACTCGTTAAATTAATTAATTTAGCCACGGAATACATCACACTTGGACTATAAATCAACCAATCTCCATTAACTTCTAAATGATAACGTTGATACCATTTTTGTACTGCACCCATAAACGCCTTATGATGCCAACGACTATAACCAAACACACCATGCTGGCAACGCTCGACTAGGCTATTAACAATCGCTTCCGGAGACTCTAAATCCATATCCGAAATCGTAAATGGCAATAAGTCTGCTTCCCCAAAACGGTCCTCAATATAGTCCCATTGCGTACAAAACGTTCCCCTACGATCAATTTCCTTGTTAAAATCAACCATCTAATCCATCCCCTTCATCAATGCAATAAATTCTTGATAACTTGAAATTTCTAAATATTTCGGATTCTTCATCGCATAATATAAACAACTAAATAAATTATTATTGTGTTTATTCTCAGGATCTACAGCAACCACAATAATCTTTTCAATCGATTCCTCACAAAATTCAACCGGCTGGGATAAGGTCACAAAAGCCCCCACACAATAATCCTTACGCTTTGACATACAATGCGGAATATATGTCCCTTCAAGTAGTAAAAAACTATCCTGCTTTTCACGTTCTAAAATTGCCAGATGTTCATCATGATTCAGACAACCACGCTCGACTAATTCCAAACTAATATCCTCAATCATTTCCTGCCATGGTTGTTGCGGCTTAACTTGATAAGAAAAAGCATATTCCTCTCTAAAAATCTGTTCAATCCGCTCTTTAAATAAGATATTTTCGAGTGCCTTACTGATATAACTAATTTCCTTACTACTAATAATTTGATTGACCGTAATCACCGTCTTAGGTAAATCCGTCAAATCCATTCCTGCATAATTATTAATAATCAACGCCTGATGATGTGTCTGTATTTCGCTTAATAAAGCATCTTTTGACCCCACCACACAAACATCAACATTTGGAATATTCGTTTCAATCATATTTTTATTAATATTTGCCAGTGAAATATGACGACCAATAATCACAATTTTCTGTCTAATATTATTCACACGATTCATCGAGCAAATGAAATACAATGCCAATAAATCAGCCTCATAGACTTCAATCCCAGTCTCCTGTTGTAAATAATTCGCAAAAATCAAACTAATATCAAACGAAAATGGGTTTTGAGCCTTCAAATTCGTTAAATTATAAATTTCACCTTGTTCAATAATAAAACTATAACTAATCGCCCTAGTAATATGTAAGACCAATTCTTTCACTAAAGTCATATCTAGCAACTTAATCTCAAAACGCTCTTCAATTTTAAGTAAAATATCAAGAATCGTCCCTTTAGTAATTCTAGCAAGCTCTTGGTTAACTTTATCTAAATAATCACTTAATAAATTATCCATCTTCTCTGTATATACTAAATCATTCTGAGAAAAGACTTGACTCATCACCGAATCGTCCTTAAGTACTATCGAATCATCTTTTCCTAACAAATAAACCGCCAAAATAATACTGGCAAATTGTCTCCCACTAACATAGGGATATTCCGCAATAATTGCTAGTTTGTGCTGGTTGAAATAGGCGACTATTTCTTGATAAAAATCCTTATCCAATCCTAATTCCTTTAAAAAATAACGATCCTTTTCATAAATCAAATTAGCTAATGCCAAGACTTTCTTAGCTTGACTTTCCTTAATATAATGTCCGTTCTTTCCAACACTTATTGCTAATTTATGTCGATAATCTTCTTTTAATTGAGCTAACTTTGCGCTAATGACTGGTGATGATAGATATAATTTTTCACTTAACTCTTCAATTGTGACTGCATCGTGAATTAATAATTGATATAAAATTTGGTGTTCATCATTCATCCAATCCTTTAATACATCATCTAACTTATCTTCATTGTCAATTTCTAATTGATATCCGTTCTGGTTTTTAGCAAATACAATCCTACCAAGTTCATGTTGCGCTAATACTTCATTAATCACATTAATATCTCTCATAACAGTTCGTGTTGATTTCTTAACAATTTCAGATATTCTTTTCAGTGAAACATTTTTATTTTTAAGTAATTCAACAATTTGAAATTGTCTACTATTAAACATAGATTCATCACCTTTTTATTATATTCTCTCTATTATTTTCTAATAGGTCACTAATATAGTCAACATTAGTTATAAAAAAACTACTTAATAAGATACAAAAACCAGCAAAACACGTAATATGTCCTACTGGCTAGTATTTTCTCAATTAGTTATTTGCTTTTTTAGCATCACGTGCAATTCTAATTTTCTTGAATGTAATAATTAAGAAGACGTTTAGGGCTACACCGATTGCTAGTGCTAAATAGAATGAGCCAGCTGGTTTGATTAATCCTAATAGTGGATCAAATACACCTAGTCCTGGAGCCATTCTTTGTACACCTAACATTAAAGCAATCATACCAGTAATACCACCTGCAATTGTGTTAGCTGCGATAACTGGCACTGGATCAGCTAATGCAAATGGGATAGCTGGTTCAGTCGCAACTGTAGAACCGACGATAATCGCACTTAAAGCAGATTCTTGTTCCATTTTAGAGAATAATTTAGGTTGTAATAAAGTAGCAACCCCGGCAGCGATCGGTGGAATCAATGTAACAACCCCAACAATACCATACCAATCATATACACCTTGTTCGATTAATGAGAAACAGAAGAACCAAGCAGTTTTATTAACTGGTCCACCCATATCAAATGCAAGCATCGCACCAACTAAGATAGCTGCTGGATATTTATATTCAATTGGAATACTATTCAAGAAGTTCAACGCACCAGTCATTAAACCGGCAAGTAAAGGTCCCATGAAGTAATAAGTAATGATACCAAAGATAAACATTGTAACGAATGGAATAATTGTAAAGTTGTACAATGGTTTTAATGTTTTACCTACTTTAATTTGTTTCATATATTTAACAAAATAACCAATTGCTAAACCGAAAATAATTGCTCCTAAGAAACCTGCACCTGATTCAGTACCAAGTAAGTTCTTATCATTAGCTAAATAACAAATAATAAAAGCTGGGGCAAAAGCTGGTTTATCACTAATTGAATAAGCAATATAAGCACCCATAATTGGAATCATGAATTTGAAACCTAAGTACCCGATATTTTCTAATACCCAAGCAAATGATGGATCTCCTGCTGACATATCAACATAAGCTGCACCATATTGAACCATGATATTAGCAATGGCAACTAACAAACCACCACCAATAACGAATGGTAATGAAGCAGACACACCAGACATTAAGTGACTAGTAATTGAGCCTTTTTTAGATTTTTGTTTACCTAATTTCACTTTTGGGTCAGCTGAGCTATTTGTAACTTGACCTTCAAACACAACTGCTTGTCCTTCTAAATCATCGAATAATGTTTCAATTGTTTTCAGTGCTTCAGAAACTTTCATTTCAATAACTTTTTTACCATTGAAACGTTCACGATCACTTTCAGTAATACTTCTACCTAGTGCCAAAATGACATAATCGGCATTTTTCACATCTTCTGGTGTTAATTCATTTTCAACACCAACTGCCCCTTGCGTTTCTACTTTGATTGTGTGTCCTAGTGATTTCGCTTTATTTTCCATGGCTTCCGCAACCATATATGTATGAGCAATACCTGCAGGACAGTTTGTTATCGCAACAATATTGTATTTTCCCATCTTCTCTCCTCCTAATTAAATTATTTTTTAATTTTTTCTACCAAATTAAAGTTTAGCTTTCAAATGTTGTTTCTAAGGCTTGTAATATTTGTTCTTTAGTACCATTTTTTAGAACTGCAACAAAATCTTGATGCATTAATTTACGACTAATTTTTGCAAGTAACTTTAAATGCTCATTCGCCGCTTCTTCTGGTGCAATAAAACAAATAAAGGTATTAACCGGTTTGTCATCGAGCGCTTGCCATTCTACTTGATTATTTGTACGTCCAAATAAAATCCCTACCTCATTAGCATATTTTGTCTTTGCGTGTGGAATAGCTACACCATAACCAAAACCTGTTGTCACTTCGCTTTCACGATCAAGTAACCCTTGATAAAAGCCTTCTTCTGATGAAACCTTCCCCACTTGATAGCCAAGTGCAGCAAATTCTTTCAAAATATTTTCTTTAGTCGATCCTTGTAAATTCAAATTAATACTTTCGCCATTGATAAGAGCCATACAACCATCCTCCAAACTATTTTCTTTTGGTTTCTTTCTACACTTATAGCTTATCCTACATTTATGATTTGTTGAATAAAGCTTTTGTCAGTAAGTGAATGACAAAAATATTAATGGCGATAAAAAACAACCGCCAAGCGCACCTGACAGTTGTGGTTATGATCTTTTTAAATGTTTTTTTATTTGATTCATTTTTAAATACGAAACTTGGCAAGTGGTTCCTTCACAAAATATGATTTCACGAGTCGAACAATTGATTTCTTTAACATTTTTAGGATTTAATAGTATTGAGCGGGATAATGAGTATAAATAAGCATTCGAATCCAATTCTTTAATATCCGATAAACATCCATAAATTTCCTTACGATATCCTTTGCCAAATACAATAATGCGATGTGATTTGGTTCCTGCTGTCACATATAAAATATCCCGAAATGGTAAAGATACCCCTGTGTGCCCTTGATAAGAATACGATAGAATATCCACTTGCTCTTCTTGCTGGTTAAAACATTTTTCCATTTCTAATTGTAAACAGTGTCGGATGCGCCTACTTATTTCTGCTTGGCCACTATCCTTAGCAATGAAATCCATTACACCTACATGAGCCTCTAAAGTCAATGGCATTGCTTCTGATATTGTCGTCATAAAAACAAAACTCGCATAAGGATTATACCTACGAACTTCGACGATTGTTTCTAAACCGCCATATCTTTGTGATTCAATCTCCAAATCAATAAAATAAATATCGTACATTTCTTGATTCGAAATTAACTCTTGACAAGCTTTCAACGACATATAAACATCCACCACGAAACGGCAATTATGCTCTTTAGTAAATTCGTGAATAATCTTCTCTAGGTTCGACAAATGAATCGGATTATCTTCTATAATTGCAATTTTCAACATATCTTAACACCTCGTTTCGAAAAAAATGGTTTGCGTAAAGTGACTATTACTAATATGAGTTTCAATATCTATGCTATCCAAATCTGCACATATTTCAGATAGATTGGCCAGACCTTGACCTCTATTATACCCTTTAGTTGAATAACCTCTTTGCCATATTTTTTGGCCATCAATCAAAATTTTCTGATCACGTGTATTTTTGACAATCATCACTACTTGATTATTCTTCACAAGTAAAGATAGCGTTACTTCTGGATTTCTAGCATTGATTGTCGCTTCCAATGCATTATCCAATAGAATTGTTAATATACGCACTGTTTCTAATAATGGTGCATTCACTGGTGGTACTTCTTGCATCACTTCTAATCGAAACGGAATTCCATTATTTTTTGCCTGAATCATTTTATTGGCGATAACTCCACGGAAGCCAATTTCTTTTATTTTCCCCAAGTTAAAGCCGCTATAATAACTTGAACTAATTTGCTGATGCATCTTTTCAAAAACTGATTCATAAATTTTCGTTACTTCTTCTATATCTTGTGCTTTTATAGCTGAATCCATCGTACTCATGATTCCACCAAAATCATGACGAAACCCTCTGACTTCATTATATAAAGTAGCTAATTCATCAACCATATGATTAGCTCCTCTAATTTCTTCTTCTTTTTGTTGTACAATTTTTTGATGTAAATATTTCAATTGCTGATCCCGCAAATATAGCATTACTAATAAAGTAACAATGAAGATAGATAATGATGCGGTTACTTTAATTTCTAAATATTCAT
>NZ_FOGF01000035.1 GCF_900111135.1 Granulicatella balaenopterae
CCAATAACATTTTCTTCATTAGATAAACGTTTTAAGTGTTCGAACTTTCCTTGTGATAACTGTAATTTTGACATAACCAAATCTCCTTTTTATTTATCAAAAATTAACTATCATCCGTATTCTACCAATTTAAATATCTTTTATTTCAACTATTTTTTATACCAATAATCCCTTTATTTTGGATAATGTTTTTCGTAACCGTTTGACACCAGTCCGTTTTAAGTACAATAATTTCATACAATTTAAAGTAATTTTTCGAAAATAGTATATATTTCTTCTTGATTGTTAGCTTTATGCAATAAATCCCGATTTTCTTGTTTCATTAGTATTTTTGCTATAGTTGATAATGTTGTCAAATGTTCTTTATTTTTACTATCTTTATCAACTAACATTGCAACAATAAATTTAATTTTTTCGCCGTCTAAACTTTCCCAATCAATTTCTTCTTTTAATTTTATAATAATAACTACAGATTCCTTTAAATCCGCTACTTCAGCATGTGGAATCGCAAAGCCATCAATCATTCCAGTCGTGCTCAAACTTTCTCGGTAATGTAAACCTTCGATAATAATACTTGTTTGATTAACAATCCCATTATTTACAGCTACCTTGGCAATATATTCAAATACTTCTTCTTTTGTATGAGCATCTATATCAATAAATATTAATTGTTGATTAATCATATGCATTATCTCCTATTTCTTTTTTTTACTCATTCCTAATAATAAACCACCCACTACAGACCCGATTGCTATTGCAAGTACCCATAACAACGGATGTGTTACAACTGGCAATACTAAAAATCCTCCATGAGGTGCTGGTACTTGAACTTTAAATAAATATGTTAATACGGCTGCAACTGAAGAACCCGCCATCATAATCGGCATAGCATGTAATGGATCCTCTGCAACAAATGGTATAGCCCCTTCTGTAATGTGAGTACAACCTAAAATAATATTAACTAATCCAGCGTTACGTTCATTACTAGTAAATCTATTTTTATATACTAAAGTTGCTACACCTGTAATTAATGGAGGTGTAATGCAAGCAGCTGATACCCCCGCCATAAAAGTAGTATTTCCTTGAGCAAGTAAAGCAGTCCCAGTTACATAAGCTGCTTTATTTACAGGGCCTCCCATATCAAAAGCACACATACACCCTACAATAATACCTAATAACAACGGATTAGAATGTTCAAAGTTTGCTAAAAATTGCATCATACTTTCATTGATACTAGCCATTGGAGATACTAAAATATTCATAATCATTCCTGTAATAAAGATTCCTAATAATGGGTATAAAAAGATAGCTTTTAATCCATCTAATGTCTTAGGTAAATTCTTCAATAATTTTTCTAATAGAATTATTACATAACCTGCTAAGAAACCACCAATAATGCCACCAAGGAATCCTGCGCCACCAGCATTAGCAATCACCCCTGCTACAAACCCTGTTACTAATGCTGGGCGTTTACCAATACTTTCTGCAATATAAGCTGCTAAAATAGGAGTCATCATCCCCATTGCAAATCCACCAATTTCTTTTAACTGTGCCGCAAAAGGATTGAACTGATCACTAGCAGGATCAAATGAATATATTCCAAATAAAAATGAAATGGCTATCAATACTCCCCCGCCAACTACGAATGGTAGCATATGTGATACCCCATTCATTAGATGTTTATAAATATCATGTCCAATATTACCAGTCGAGTGGTTATTATTAATAATATCAATAGTTTTAGTATCACTATCTGTAGGATATCGTATTTCTCCTTCGCCATTTAATGCTGCTTCAATTAATTTTTCTGCATCCTTGATACCTTGACCAACAGATACTTCAATAATTTTTTTACCAACAAATCTTTCTGCGTGTACATCTTTATCTGCTGCAATAATAACTGCTTTTGCATTTTTAATCTCTTCTTCAGTTAATTCATTCTCAATACCTATTTGCCCGTGTGTCTCCACTTTGATACTAACCGAACATTTTTTAGCCGCTTGCTCCAATGCTTCTTGCGCCATAAAGGTATGTGCAATCCCTGTTGGACATCCTGTTGCTGCAATAATATCATATTTTTTCATTTTTACTCCTCCTTAAATTTTTTTACAAATAATTTGTCTTTTTAAATTATCTACATCTAAAAAATCAGTTAATCCTATTTGAAACGCTGTAGAACTACCTGCTGCAACCGCAGATATTACAGCCTCTTCATCAGATTTTCCTTTTAATTTATTCGCAATAAATGTCGCTAATAAAGTATCACCCGCACACGCTGAATTAACAACCTTTCCCTTAGGTGCATTTACATAAAGTACCTTATCTTCTGTAATATACATTGCACCTTGATCACCTAAAGATACTAGAACTTGTTGAGCTCCTTTCTGTATTAAAATTTTAGCTAAATGAATAATATTTTCCTTTGATTTATCTGTAGAACCAAATAACTCTAATAATTCATCGTCATTTGGTTTTAATAAAAATGGATGATATGGTAATAAATTTAATAGATAATCACTAGAAATATCTAATACTAAATTAAATTGATTTCGTTCAGATAGTTCCCCTATTAATTGATAGTCAGTTGAAGAAATACCAGTAGGATGACTTCCTGATATTACTAAATAATCTCCTTTTGAAATATTTTTGATTTTCCCAATCAAAGCATTAACATTTTCCCTTGTAACACTCGGACCTTGATTAACTAATTTATATTCTTCTTCTAAAGACATTACATTAATAAACGCATTAATTCTTGAAAGTCCCTCTACTTCCACAAAGTCAGTTAAAATATCTTTTTTTTTCAATTCTTGTTTTATGAAATCTCCAGTAAATCCACCACTAAAACCTAGTGCGATGCTGTCTAAACCTAGTTTTTTTAATACAAAACTAACATTCACTCCTTTTCCATTTGGTTGATAATCGCAATTCTGAGACCTATTAACAATATCTGTATACATATTTTCTGTTTGTATACATAAATCTATAGCTAAATTCATTGTACATGTATATATCATAATATTGCCCCCTTTTCATCTTGTTGTTATACTCATTATGACATATAATATTTTGTAAAGGTTTTCTATATATCATATATAGTTTGAAAAAGTTTTCTAAATAAAAAGGGAGGCATGTTATATGTTTAATATATCTAATTTAACAAATACAGAACAACACTTAATTAATTATATTGAAAGTCATTTATCTGAAATACCCACTATTTCAATAGTTAAATTAAGTGAACGAGCTAATGTATCTACTGCAACCATTGTAAGAACAATGAAAAAAATTGGCTATGATGGTTTTACATCTTTTAAACATGATTTAAAAAATAACTATCATTTATCTAATCATAGTTTATCTGACTACCAAACCTTAGATTACATTGATCAGACTATCAAAAATGTTGTTTTGAGAAATGAACTTGAAGTAAAAAATACTATTCAAAATATTAATAGTCAATTAATTGAGGATGCGTTACAAGCTATTTTTTCCGCTAAACAAGTTTATATCTTTTCAAGAGGTTTATCTGAAACAGTTGCTTCAGAAATGGAAATGAAATTTCACATTGTCCAACGTACCTGCGAAGCATATACTGACCCCAATATTATTAAAACCATTAGCAAGCGCATAACATATACAGATGTTGTGATATTTATTTCATTAAATGGTGATACACAAGAATTAATTGACGCTGCGATGACTTGTCAAAAAAATGATGTTGCAATTATCTTATTAACTGCTAATCCAATCGGAACTCTTGCTAGAATGAGCGATATTACTTTTTGTGGTTTTAAAAGTGATACTTCTTATTTTCCAGATTATGAAGTACAATCACGTTTACCACTACATGTTTTGTCTCGCATATTATTAGATTCGTACTCTATTAGATTTCACAAAAATAGTTTATATGATTTATAAAGATAATCATTAAATATTTTAGATATGCTTACTCTTTCCTTTTTAATAGATAATTTAAAAATGACCACATAAATGTGGTCATTTTTATTTTACTCATATTTTTAACGATTAATAGATCGACAAATTCTAGATAATGTATGTTTTTTACCTCTAACCGCCACACTTAAATTATAAATATTCTCAACATTAGCCAATCCCCCTGGACCAGCATCTCCAATGTGTTGTATATCTACTCCAGCAATTTTTGAATCTATGGCAAATCGTTTAATGACTTCAATATCACTAGTTTCTTGACTAGTTCCGATAGCAGACATAACTAGCACATCTTGTTTATGAGCTAAATCAACTGCTGTATTTAAATCTTCATAACGAACGCCTGGGACCGTCCCTACTGCTGGAACTAAAATAATATCTGTCCCTGCATCAATAAATTCTTGTATCGCTTTTTCTGAAATAACTTTTTCATCAACTCCCGCTCCATGCATTTTACCTGCAATTATTAGCCCATTAAAATGTTTTTTAGCATTCTTAATCGCTTCTAAAATTTGTTTATTAGTTACACCTACACCAGGGTTACCTGTTAAGCATATAAAATCTAAACCTAATTCATTTGCCCTTTTAAAAGTTTCCACAGTTGCATGACGCCCCTTAGAAATAGTTAATTGATTTTCTAACATAGATGCAGATTCATCAACTGGCTCTAAATTTACTCCTATTACTTTTCCAGTCAATTTATGTAATACATTAACAAAATCTTTACTCTCATCATCTGTCAACCCACTTACATGAGGATCAAATAAATCAATCACATTAAGTAAAATCATATCTGCGCCCGATGC
This sequence comes from Granulicatella balaenopterae, assembly GCF_900111135.1. Taxonomy (GTDB): domain Bacteria; phylum Bacillota; class Bacilli; order Lactobacillales; family Aerococcaceae; genus Granulicatella; species Granulicatella balaenopterae. The sequence goes on from NZ_FOGF01000035.1 coordinate 4,761, forward strand.
AGCAGCGATTTCGGAATTTGTTATATCAGGAATTTGAGGCGTTATTGAGCAAACATTCTCTGCCAAAATTACACGTCCAGCAGATGATTTTATGCTTTGCTTTAATTCTATTGCGCTCATCTTCATAATGTCAGATACATTAGCACTAATTAATCTTTTAATCATTATAACCACCTATTATTTGAAGTGCTTTATCTAACACTTTTTCACCTTTCATAAGACCATAATCTTTCATATCGATAGTATCTACTGGGATACCTTTACTAGATAATTTATTACTATAATCATCTTTCATATAACTCAATTGTGGTCCAAATAAAAGAACATCAATTTTTTTGGATTCTAAAACTTTATTAACTTCAGATATAGAAACTGCAAATATTTCAGCATCGATACCTCCTTCTTCTGCACTTTTCAACATCTTAGTTACTAATAAACTTGTACTCATTCCAGCTGAACAAGCTAACATAATTACTTTTTTCATACGAATCATTTCTCCTTCCCTTTTTCTTCTGCTAATTTCATATTGTCATCAATTTTAAAGAATGGATAATAAATCATTGTTGAAACTACTATAACAACAATATTTAAAATAGCCCCACTAATATGACCGCCACATGCAAGGAATCCTGCAATTACTGGTGGTGTTGTCCACGGAATAACTGCTCCAATTGGTTTAGGTACCAGACCTGTATACATTGCAAAATAACAAATGATTGCAGATACAATTGGTGATAAAATAAATGGAATTACCATTTTGAAGTTTAATATCGTTGGAAAACCAAACAATATTGGTTCTGCAATTTGGAAGCTTACAGGCGCCATTGATAATTTACCTAATGATTTATTTTCTTTAGACTTAGAACGGAAGAATAAAAGTAAAGCTAATGCAAATACACAACCTGCACCACCTGGGAAAACATAATTATATAAGAATTCAAATGTAATAATATTTGGTAATTCTTGACCTGCTGCCATAGCAACCCTGTTAGCATCCGAATTCGTTAATAAAATCGGTTCAATAAATGGTGCTGTTACTTGTGCTCCGTGAATACCGAACATCCAAAGTACAGATTGAATAATAACAATCACAATAACCCCACCTAATGAACCAGTAAGACCACTCAAAGGTTGGGTAATAAATTTTTCCATCAATGTATGTACATTTTCAACACCAACAGAATTTACCAACACTAGTAATATAAACCAAAATAAAATAACAAATAACCCAGGAATAATTGCTGAAAATGCACGACTAACATTCGGTGGAACTGTATCTGGCATTTTAATTACAATATCTTTTTGAACAAAATATCTAAATAATTCTGCTGTTACTAAAGCTACAACAATTCCTAAAAACAACCCTCTACTTCCTAAATACATAACCGGAAATCCATTTCCAGCATCTGAAGCAATGGTTGGAGTGAGTAATACATACGAAGCAAGTGATAATAACCCTGCTGATAATCCATCAACTTTATAATGAAGTGCTAAATTTCTTGCTACAGTAAACGTTACTGCTATTCCAATAATTCCAAATGTTGCATCTGTTGCCTTCCACATATACCCAGCCAAACCACTATTATCCAAAAACTTAGTTAGCGGTTCAATAGGAAATGCTGCAACTAGCATAAATACTGAACCAATAATAATTAACGGCATTAATTGTGCCATACCATCTCTTAATGCTACTAAATGTCTTTGACTTCCAATACGCCCTGCTATTCTTTGAAATTTTTCTTTCATGATATTATCCTCCTTATTAATAGAATTTTTTTAATAGTTACTTATCATCTAATTGTTGATATACTTGCAATATTTCTAGCACCATTATTTTTACTATCTCAGCACCTACCAATTGATCTTCACTGTGAACTAGTAATAAATTCATATCTACTCGTTCTCCACTAGCTTCTTTTTGAATTAATTTACCATGAATTTTATGACCTTCTAAACATAAATCATCTCCTTGTGATATTAATTTTTCAGCTAGTTCAAAATTACGATTTCTAGCCGCCTCCATTGCTTTAACATAACAACTTTTTGCTTCGCCAACAGACGAAATAATCTGAAAACATATTAATTCCATTTCTTCCATTTGTATCCCCCTTTTTTTTATTATCCTTCCAATTCTTTCAATATAAGAACCAACTCATCAAATGTTTTATTTTGCAAAATATATTGTAATCTAAACTCATCTTTCATTAACAAATATAATTTTTTGGTAATATCTTTTTGGATTTCAAAATCATCTTTTGTTAAACATAACATAAATATAATTTTAACTTCCTTGCCAAGATGTATAATAGGATTTTTTAAAATACAAATTGACAACAAATTCTTATTCGCCAATAATTCAATAGGATGTGGTACAGCTATGCCATTCATATATACAGTACTCATATACTTTTCTCGGTCTAATACCTTATCGACATAATTTTCATCTCCATATCCACTGTCTTGTATTTCTTTTGCCATCTCTGTTATTATCTTGATATAATCCGTTTTATTAGTAACTTTAAAAAAATTTCTATCAAAAATTTCATAATTGTATTTTCTTACATCTTTAAGAGAAATCGAATCACAATTATCATAATGTAAAACCTGTCTTATTCGAACCAAATCTAAATCATCTAGCATTTCTTTAATGTAAATAACTGGTGCGCTAAATTCTCTGCTAAGAGGCATAATTGTAAAAATTAAATTTGGATTATATTTTGCAACTTCTTCCATTTCTAAGAAACTAAAAGATTCTACCTCAGCTTTGTTAAATAATGACTCTATTTGCAATTTAAGCAGATATGCACTTCCTCCTCCTGATGAGCAAATAACAGCTATTTTATTAAATCGATTAAACTTTAACTCCCGTTCTTTTTCTATATGTGCCATAAAATGTGTTGCTATAAACCCCGCTTCATCTTGTGTTACTTCTACATCATATTTGGCTTTTAGCATATCTGTAAAAAGTATTGCAATATTAAAAATCATTGGGTATCGAATACAAATCTCTTTAATTAATGTATTTTTATAGGAAATCTTCTGATATAAACGATCTAATAATAATGATACATGCATAAAAAGTGATGTTTTAAATTCTTGATCTTCTTGAAAGGTTGTATTATATGTTCTATCAACCTCTTCTAAAAATTCATCAACATCTTTTTTTAATTGATTTGAAAAAACAATCGGATGTTTTTTAGGACGAATATTTAGTTCTAAAATCTTTTCTATACTTCTTAATGAATCACTATCAATAAAAATATTAAAATTTGCTTCCAATATTTCTTTTAACTTATTAGAAATTCTTTTTATACTAGTTTCATTTGATGGTTCCATATAATAAATCCCACTCATATGACGCTTATGATATAACGTTTCTACCTCTAACCATAAAATCACATTTTTTAGTTCATTATAATTAATAGACAAGTTTTCTTTCTCAATTTGTTTCATTAATAAAGAATTAACTTGTGTAAATTCACTTGTAATTTCTTTCATTAAATTTTGTAAATAAATATTATCGTCAAAATAAAAATCATATAATAATTTTTTCGCATACTCTGATTTCCCGATCACTCTCATGCCATAATATCTTTTCCTTTCTAACTGTAATTTATAAGAATTTAATAACCTCTCTATTTTAGAAAGATCATTTTTTATACTTGATTTTGAAATCTGTAATTTATCAGCAACTTCTTGAGTTGACACAAAATCACTTTCTAATATTAATAAAACCACAATATTTTTAATTCTATCTTTAGCTTCTAAATTTTTATTACTCTTTAAAAATTTAATAAAACAATTCATTAAATCTAAATTTGTAACTTCTAATAAATACCCTCTTCCCCTACGCATATACAATTGAAATCCATGACGCGAAGACATTTGAATCAAATATGACAAATCATTTTGAATAGTTCGTTTAGATACATTATATTTTTTTGCTAAATAATCAACTGTAATATATTCATCTGAATTTACTAATTCATCCATTATTAACCCTATTCTCATAAAGTCACCTCCAGATTTCGGTACCGCTTACAATTTAAGTATACCTTATTTCCCTCTAATTAAAAGGAGAATATTTTCATATTTATATGCAATTTTTGTCTCTTCTCATACTTTATTAAATCATTTTCGCTACCTTTTACAGACAAATATCGATTTATAATCTCAAGTCTTATCCATTTTAATACATTGTTTGTCAATTTTATTTGTTAAAGTGGGACAAAACTATTTGATAATCTACAACGCCCTGTTAAAAAGTCTATAAAAAAAGAAATCATACAGATAATTCTGTATGATCCCTATTTCCACTCCATCAACCCTATTTAATAAAAGCCTAAAAAAGAGGCCTTATATCAGCCTCTTCATTCATCATTTTCTTGTAAAATTTCTTTTAATTCTATTATTTGGTGGAATATTGCTTCTAACACATTTACCACAATACTGTTACCAGCCATTTTTATTAGCTTAGAATCTGAAAATAAGTATCTACTTTTTGTTATTTTAACATTATGTTCCATCAATGCTTCATAATCTTCTTCATCAAATCCCATTGATAAGAAACATTCTCTTGGTGTTAAATAACGCCAATTCAGTTTTCCACTTTTTTCATTTTCAAATTGAACTACTCCCGAATTTGGGTTTCTATCTTGTTTAGTTGTTACTGTTCGGATGTAGTTTTCATATTGATTATTTTTAAATAAATGTCGGTTTTCCTGAACAATCTTTTCTCTTGATGGAGTATTGTTCATTTGACTATTCAGTGCTTCAAAATGATATTTTTCAACCGTATAATCATTTTTTATAATATCTCTTACTGTTAATCTGTGATTAATAATCTCATTAACATAATTTTCATTTTCTAAGTCATGGTCTGTAATATAATTATTTACCAGTTCTATTTTTCTCGCATCATTTCCAACATAAATACTTATCATAAATACTCGTTTACGAATTTGTGGTACACCAAATTTACTAGCGTCTAATTTATACACGACATTTTCATATCCTATTTTATTTAAGTATGATTTCCATTCTTCAAAATTATCCTTGTGTCGGGCACTCAAAATGTTAGATACATTTTCCATTAATAAAAATCTAGGTAATCGTCTATTATGTTCCTCACATTCCATCAAAATACGCTCTACTTCCCATAACATTCCTGATCTGTTATCTGCATCTCGATCGATACCAGTCAATTCTCCACGCCATACTCCTGCCAATGATAAATTTTGACAAGGAAACGAATATGTTAAAACATCTAAATTTTCTGGTATATCTTCATATGTCATATCTGTAATACTACCTAAATTATTGCTTCGTTCTATCGCTGCTAATAAATATCTTTGAAACTGTTCATTTACTCGTTTTAACGATTCACCCTTATAAGGATCTTTTCCATCTGGGCTTAGTGTATATTGACTTAATTTTTCAATTACTTCCTCACGAGGCATTCCTTCATACGGTTCAATATTTGGTGTTCCATGATGAATAATGTCATACGCTATAATTGCGTTAACATCCCAATCAGCTGTTGCGACTATCTCATATTCTTCATCTTGGCGGCTTAAAGCTTTGGCTTGTGCACCTATCCCACTGAAGGTTTCCATTACTTTTATCATTTTTTCCTCATCTTTTCTCATCTCATCTTTTTTCTTCTTATCTGGATTCTATTTAGGTTAATTAACAGCTAAACCTTCATCGACCATTCTTTTTCTTAATTCAATTGCCAAATCTACATCTTTTTCTGATAATTTGCCATCAATTGACAATATCTTATTAATTAAAGCAATTTCAATTTCAGTCAATAATTTTCTTTCCATGCCCCATCTACCTAATTCATCCCAATAATCTCTTCCAACACTATTAATTAGTTCTAATTTTTCTTGCTTATCTGCTTCTTTTCTATCTTGTTTGGCAGTATCTTCTTTAACTTCTAGTTTATCTTTTGAAATCAAACTACCTATAAATTCTTTATCAAATGTCCAATGTTGTTTTTGCGCTAATTCCCAACACGCTTTTTGTTTACACCATTCAGTAACATTTTCTTTTGGTCGGTTTTCATCAGTAATAAATGCATATACTTCAGAACAAAGAATTCGAATTTGTTTCTCTAATTCAGGATAAATCTTTTGATTATTCCATATCTTCAAGAAGTCAACTTCATAATCCGCAAAATTTTTATGAATATAATCAAAAATAATACTCATAGTATATACAATAACATTCGCTTTATATGAACGTTTTTGTTTATACCATTCTGTTTGTTTAATAATTTCATCAGTATTTTTAAAAATAATCGCTAAACATACTAGACGTTTAAAATAAAATTCATTAAATATCGTTGAATCTTCTATCCACTGTTCTTTAATCGCAGCAGAAAACTTCTTAACGATAGCTTGCTTCCCTTTACTAACTTTATCCGGTGCACCATTATAGATTTCCATATATCTAGCCAAATCAACTAATTTAATTACTTGTTTGTCTGGATATTTAGCTTTATATTCATTTAATTGTGCGGAACGAGCTTTAAATTTCATTTTACCTTGATCATATTGACCTCTAGTTCTCTCATAGAACCAATATTGTTGATATTGATTACCATCAATTGCTGGTGCTGGTAATTTACGAGAGTATCCTTCCATTCTAATATGAAATGGATGATTTGAAAAGAAGTCAGATGCATCTACTTTATTTTGAGAATTCGAATATTCTGAAATTTTAGGAATAATTTTTTCAGACATCTCGTGTTCTAACACTGATACTTTCATTGGAACATATAAATTAGATACATCTATATTGTCACCTTTTTTAGGGTTTAAAATAATATTAGCAATTGAAGCGGTTGTTTGACCACCATTAACAATTTGTAAATCTTTTATCCTAGTGATTTCCAAACCTTCCGATGTCATTTTTGTTTCTAATTCAGTTGCAGTTGCAGCAATACCATTATTATAGGCAAAAAACATTTCTGGATAGTTTCTAATTGTATTTTGAATACTCTTATTCACTTTCCCTCGAACACTTAAAAATGACCGCACATTCCCTTCTAACAAACGAGAACCATATTCTTGATATAACTCATTTAATATTGTACCAGGAATCACTGCCAGATACGATGAATAAGTTATTTTATCACTAACTTTTTCTTCTCCCAAATATTCAAATGAATCAATATCTGCTTTTACATTATGATATTCTACCGCTTTTACACATGGAATTCCACCAAAACCTAGTTCTTCTAATTTGATATCTACACTTTCTTTTTTTCGTTTAGAATTAACCAATTCAAAAATACGTTTAATATCCCAAACATTAACCTCAACTCGTTTTTCACCAATGTTTGCAACATTTATCCTTTTAACTCGTTGCTTATTAAATGCATCTGTTACAATATAGAAACGGAATTTAACAATATTTTTATATTCATCATGTAAATATTTTGAAAATTGATACGCCTCAGTACTTTCTTCCAATCTTAAATATAATTCTTTGCCAATCGATTCTTCTACAAAACGTCTAATCTTATTAATTGCTGCATCAATATCTTCTTTCTTCATAGAATCACCATCATATGGTCCTTTATATTCTGAAAGAAAAATACAACAACTGCCATCCGTATCATCTATTGCATATCCGTCTATTTGCATCTTTGCTCTTCTTGTAGTAAATCCAATATATTCACACTCTACAAAGTCATCAAATTCCTCTGCTTCACTTAAAATAGATGTAATTTTATTTAAAAACTCTACTGCAGGATGTTGGATATTCACATTTGCATAGCGAGCAATCTCCTCGTGTAGCGTTTCTCTATACTCTAAAACATCCATTTTCTTCCTCCTTAAATTTATCAAGGGATACTAATTCTAATGTATATTGCACTTTACCAATCCCTTGAGGTAAATCATTTTTATGTATTACTGGGAATTCATCATTCACACAATACGTTTGTTTTCCAATGTATTTATAACAAAACGCATCATAATTAATATCGTATTCATAGCCTAATGTTACTAATTTAGTAAATAATAATTCCTCGCTTGTTTCCAATTTAAACATATCTTGAATTTCTATTACCAATTGATTTAATGTAACAGTATCCGCAACTAACTCATTAGTTTTTTCTAAGCGAATAACTTCCAAATATCCTTTATCATTTGACTCTAATTGCTCTAATGAACTAATTTTTACTTCTTGAGCTGCTTCACTAATAGCTTTTACTTCACACCAAGTATTATTAATTTCAAAATCTTTATGTCCATCAATAGGTCCCATCCAGCTTTCTAAAGCTTCAGATTCTCCCACTTCTAAAATAAATTGTTTTAAAAATAATAACTCTCCAATCAATCCCTTAATAACTTCTTTAGACATTATGTTAGATTGCTTTCCACTAAACATCAATTTCCAAACATTCCATCTTGCAAGAGCTAAACTAATAGCATTTTTGGGAGTAGCTTTTTCTAAAATTTTAATCATATCATCACAAAATAAGATAAACATTTTCTCATAACGTTTATTCGTTAGTAAAAACTCTAATCCATACTGATTTTTAATCTGACTACTCTTAATATTGATAATTTTAGAATCTTTAACTTTCTTTGGCTTTTCATCAGCAATAATAAAAAGTGACATATTTCCTTCTGCATAACCAATATACATCTTAAATGAATATTTAGGATTATATAGCTGATATCCATTTTTATCGTTCATTTTTTCGAATCTTTTTTTTAATACATTCATTATTCTTCTTCCTCATTTTCAAAATATTCAATACTCATTGCATTTTTATTGAGTATATATTCAGTGCAACTAGTCTTTTCATTTGATAAGGTTGGTATCCCTATACCAAAACCGACATAATTTATCGAAGTATCTATATCAACTTCATTATTTTTATCTTTTAATTCAACAAAATAAACTGTTAATAATGGGTTTCTCTTTACATTTCTAAAGTAATCTACTTGTGCTAAATTCTTTTTACCTAATTCTTCCTCAACTTTGTGTCTGATTTTATCACTTTGTTCTTTGGTTAAGCTCAATTTCCCATCTGAACTTGTACCTAAACGTTTTTTAGTTTTTGACATTTTTAATATCTTCCCATTGTTTTCTACACTATAATCCCTAATTACCGGAGAAATACTAATATCTTTTGTTAACCGTTGAGTATGTGTTCCTTTACCACTTGCAAAAGCAATATCCCAATATTTCAACTCATTTCCGCTATAAGATTCTATAAAATTAATAATGGCATTAGTATCAAAATTGATATTACTTGGAGACACTGTAATATTAGATAATAAGCTAATAATATAGTCAGATGATATATTTTTAAACCCATATTTAATTACCTTTGAGGTTGTATCTCCTTCGTTATTCTCACGACCGAATGCTTCAATTTCTTTATCATTTTGATTTAAATGATTAATTAAATCATTAACCGCTATCGTATTTTTTTTATTTTTTTCTTTATCACTATATATTTCCGGTGTTTCAATACAAATTCCACTTAAAGTAACTAAAACAGATTTTTTCTGAACGTCTCTCATTTTGTTATGCGCTGTAACAATCAACGTATCCGGATGAGTACGAACTCTTAATCCAAACTCATTTGGAGTTAAACCATCATTATGATAACGTTTGATGTCATATCTTAATTCATCAGTTGCTTCGCTGATATAGTCATACCAATCATTACTTTCTTCTGTCATCCATATTCTACATAGATCTTTATAATTATTACGATATCCAAACCAACGTCCCATTTGCATCAATGTATCATAGGCTTTTGAATTACGATAAAAATAACTTACTACTAAACCTTCTAATGTTAATCCACGAGATAAAGCAATACCACCAACCGCAATTACACGTAACCCATTCGGTTCACTATCATAATTTAAGCGATCGTCTGCTTTCGCATTAACAGTTTTTACTACAATCGGTGTACATGCTTGATGTAATTTTGATACGATATCTTTCCAAGTTGGTTTATCCTCAATATATTGTTCTGCTTCATATTGCTCTTTTAACTCATACATATATCTATTTTTTAACATGTCTGTTTCATCTAAATTCCAACAATATTTAATAGCATGTTGTAATGCTTTTGTATAATCGTTTACTAAATCGGATAAATCATTTTGAATATCAGTAAATCGCGTTACGTTTATTAGCATCGAACGGTGTAATTGTGGACAGTTTCTTAGATCCATAATGGCATTTGATAAAAAGAACCAATTAATCGCTTTGCATAAATCATCAGGTAACTCTTCAACCATCGTATCTTTTTTATGTCCGAATGGTAAAATACAAGCAATACTATTTTCTGAAGTTTCATCTATCATTTTCATCATATAATGATATTCGCCTTCTTTATTAAATAATTTTCTGGCACTAACATAATTTGAAGGTGCATTAAGAGAATAAATATAATCTTTCGGAAATAAATCTTGCTTAAACATTTCGTCATTAGTATCTGGATCAATAAAAATATTGGCAAACGGTGTTGCGGTAAATCCTACATAACTAGATTTATCAAATAGGCTTAGCATCTCTCTAATTTTACCGTTTATTGTAGTTGGGGATTCATCAGTATTTTTAGTATTAATCGATGCATTATCTGATTCATCATCAATTACTAACAATGGTACTGATTCAGTAGAATTACTATTAATATATACATTCTTAAACCAACTATTTAATTCTTTTAATACACTAGCATTTTTCTTTACAACAAATACAATTGGTACATTTAAAGATTCATTAGTTATACGCAATACATTGCTATTACCTTTTTTAAAGTCTGCTGTTGTAGCTGATCCAGATGCCGCACTAGGTCCTCCATATTTACCAACACCTATTCGTTGTGATGTACCACTACTAGTACCTACAAAACCTTCATCTACTCTCATTTGAGTTTGTTTTCTTAAATCTTCCGTAGTTCCTGTTAATAAAACAATTACTCGATAACCAACATCCGCTGCTTGATTCATTAATCCAATATAATTAGCAGTCTTACCGGATTGAACATCACCAATAACTAATCCTTTACGACTATATGATACATCTCGAGTTGGATCACCTAATAAATCTGTTAATTCATCGATAACATCTTCCATTTTATTAACGATATTCGGTGAGAATTTTTTATCATTTTTTAAATATTCCTTATATCTTTCCCAATAAGTCATATCTAAATCAGCTTTTTTATATTTAAACCACTTTTGATGACTACTTTCTTCAATAGCAATTCCTTTATCTAGATGAATCACTAAGTTAGCTTCTAATTCTTTTTGAACACATTCTAATTCCGCTTTAGTTAACTCTTTAAACTTTTTTGAATCCTCCACTGCTTCTAGTATTTCATGAGTAATTATTTCAGGTGTTATAAGTATATTCTTTTCTGCATACTCTTCTATTTCAACCATTGTATGCTTATATAATTTTTTTTGTATCGCATTCATATTTTCTTTTCATCTCCTTTAACCTAGATATAATTTCTGGATATTTTCGATACATATTAAATTTTAAATATTTATCACAATATTTTATTTTTTTATCATCATCAATATCTTCTAATAGTTCTAAAATATCTGACCATTTTTCTTCTATTTCTAATTCAGTTGTTCCCACTTGCTGATTAATATTCCCTTGAGCGACATCTGAATATACCGCTTCAATTGGAAAGTTTTCTTCAATGGTCTTGATTGCATTTTTTAACAAACCGTATGTTTTGTCATCTAAACATTCCCTCAATGCTGCTAATTCCGGTATATCACGATTTATTTCATAACGATATCCTTCATCGTTACGTAATTTAATACGATTCCATGTAAATTCAACATCTTTGCTAACATTATCTTTTCTACCACGATATTTAATGATATTTTCACTACTTCTAACGCTTTCTACTACTGCATAAAACATATTTTTCTTAATACTATCAGGTAATGTAGCTCTACTTTTTTTTATATCAATTTCCCAAATATCATCTAATGAATTAGGAATATCTACTTGAATACGTGCGTATTTATTTAATTCATGTACTCTATTTAAATTAAACCACGTTCCCCAAATAATTAAACGTTTATTACGATACACATAAAAACCTTGATTCTTTTTAATTTTTGACTTTCCACCAATTTTTGCTAAGTCTTCAGGACTTAACTTATTGGCAAACGGTAAAACATAAGGCTGTAAAGTGATTTCTGCGTCATCTATTCTAAATGATGATTCTCTTTTCACTTGAGTTGCTTTATGTGTTTTTAAAAAAGGATCTTTAGGAGTTACTTCCACATTATTAATTGTTATTTGTAAACCATCTTCTAAAAAACGATGAAATACTAATGAAATATGATTTTTCATTTCATCTATTTTCTTAAAGAATAATGTCTCCATATCGTTTGTTGTCCGCTTAATCCGATCAAATTCACTCAAATACACATATGTTCCACTTTTAACTTTATCAAACATATTTATGTATGGTAATTTTTGAATTTCACTAGTACTAAACCCTCGTACACTCCAACTTCCCGACTGTATTACATAATCTAAATTCCATGAAAAAGCGTGTAATTCTCCATCTTTTTTACTAACAACTATTAAATTTCTACACTGAGACATTGATGCAGATTTCAAACCTAACCCAAATCGTCCTAAATCATTTGCTTCACGTTCTTCTGTTGGATTAGTGCTACCATATCTCATAGCTTCATATAATTCTTGCTCATTCATACCACATCCATCATCAAAAATAATTAACTCGGATTCTGATCCTGGTGTTGCCATAATTTTTATATTTTTAGCACCTGCACTCACACTATTATCTATAATGTCAGCAATGGCAGAAGAAAATGAATATCCCATTGATCTCATTGATTCAATTAATGTTGGTGCAAAAGGTACACACTCTTTATAGAACATAATTATCTCCTTTAAATAAAATTTTATTTATACTTATTCATTTTCCAGTATATCTATTTTTTTCGAAACCGTAAACCTTTAAAAGAAATAAAAAGCAAAATTACATATATTTTCCTAAAAATATATTTCTTAGTATATATACAAAAAAGCCAACGCATCTGCGCTAGCTTTTTATCTATTTTATTATATTTAATTAATTTCCAAAACACATGCGCGGTAATTGACGCGCAATGATATTCTTGCTATACTATATCAAGAAAGAATGTCCGAACAAACGTTCATGATTTGTTCATCATTAAATTCTTTTTCTAATAATTTATAAACTAAAGATAAATAATCTTGCTTGAAGTTTCCACTTGGGACAATATTCCAATATTCATATGCTGTTTTTTGGAATTCTTCACTTGCTTCTTCTAATGCTAAACTTATTTCAGTTTTTAATGAGATAAATATAGATATTGTTTTTGGAAGTAAAACACCATTGATATTGTCTTGACCTCCAGCGGTAAAAACATCTCTTAAATTATTAGAATATATATAATGTTTTTCAATTAAATATTTTACACTACGACTATAATTATTTCTTTTCTTTAGTAAATCATTTGGAAATAGGATATATAATTCAGTCATTAAATTTAACTTAATATCTTTTGATAACGTATTAAAGTTTGTAACTTCTACTGAATCACTTTGTGGCGTAATATACCATTTAGTGCCTGTTACTTTACTTCTTAATATTTGTTGTGCAAATTGTGCTTTTTCACTTTCATTCATATTTCTAAATTGATTATAAGTATCTTGCGTATTAAAAACAGAATCTGTCGTATTCATATTAATAATAAATCTAGGGCTATGCGTTACTGCAATATTACTTGTTGCTTGCCAATATTCACAATATTTCACTTCATATTTTCGTTCGTTATTTTTAGTTTCTTTTTTACCAAACAATACATATATCTCGCTATAATCATGTTCTGAAATACTTTCAAAAATAGAATTACCAGGAACAATCCAACTTCCTCTTTGAGAACTTTTTAATTCTAAACCATACTTTTGATTATCGATAGTTATATCTACATCAGGAAAATGATGTCCACTAATAAAGTTAACTTTAACATCTGAAAATTTATGTTCAATATCCGGAATAATGCTTTCAATTAATGTTTCGAAACCATTGTTATTTCCTTTACTAATAAAAAATCTATCTGGCCATATATTGCCTTCTACGTGTTGTTTAATAAATTCTAAAACTGTCATTATATTTGTATTCATAAAATTCTCCATTCAGAAAGGTGTGTTTTCTTTGTCAAAAAAATATTTCCACAACAGTGTCAACACTATTGATGCCAATACTGTAAACTTTTCCCCCGATTTTAAAAATTTAAATGTACTTAGCTTGTTTTCTGGTGCAGGAGGTATGGATCTAGGCTTCCAAGGAGATTTTGATTTTCTTGGTACTCACTATGAAAAAAATCCATTTTCTTTAGTATTTGCAAATGATATATTCAAACAAGCTGCTGATGTCTACGAAGATAACTTTAACCATCAAGTAGAACGCCGAAGTGTAGACGAATTAACATTTGACGAAATTGATCATCAAATAGAAAAAAATACTAATAAACCCATTAGTGAAGTTCCTATCGATGTTATTTTAGGCGGATTCCCTTGTCAAACGTTTAGCTATGCTGGAAAACGTGGCGGTCTAAGTGACCCTCGTGGACAATTATACCGTCATATGATTCGTATCATAGAACATTACAACCCAAAAATGTTTATAGCCGAAAATGTTGATGGTATCCGAAATTCTCGTAAAAATGATAAAGGCGATAAAATAGAACGTTCAGCTCTTGATATTATTTTAGATGACTTTGATAAAGCTGGATACAATGTTCAATATAACGTTTTAAACTCTGCTGATTATGGTGTTCCGCAAACTCGTCGTCGTGTAATTATTATGGGAATTAGAAAAGATTTAGGTGATATATCAGATCAATTCTACCCAGCTGTATCTTTTGATGAAACGGGTTTATTTACTGGTAAAATGTGGAAAACTTCAAAAGATGGTATTGACGATATTTGGGATAAAGTTAATTCTCCAACCATCGCAAATCACACTACTCGTGATATTTCAAAAGCGAAGTTCTACCCTGGTAAACGTACTCAAGGAAATAACAAGATTGATGCTAATAGACCCGCTCCAACTATTCGTGCTGAACATCATGGAAACATCGAAGCACATTACCGTTCTTACGATGGTTTCGAACCAGATGATATGCAAGGTTGGCGTCGTCTAAGTGTTCGTGAATGTGCTAGACTTCAATCCTTCCCTGATTCTTTTATTTTTACTACAAGTGCCTCTTCTGCGTATAAAGCTATTGGAAATGCTGTTCCACCTGTAATGGCTTGGAATATTGCTAGAAGCGTTGCATATACACTTTCACAATTAGAAAATTAATATAGATTTCTACTTATAATTAGATTGGCTATAAAATGCCAATCTTTTTTTATCTTCTTAATTGATTATTATATCATATTTATAACGATTTTCGGGAATCAAAAAAGCAATCAACATTACAGTTGATTGCTTTTTTATAAATTAGTATATTTTTTATTCTATAATACTTTTAGAGTTTGTAACTATTCTTTCCTGTAAATATCATTATCCAACTCCTTTTTAAACATTTGAGCATATATTGACTCTAATACATTTAAATTAGAACTATTATGCACCATTTTCCACATATTGTTACTAGCGATTCCATCACGCTTTTCACTTTCACTAAAAACACTCTTTATTTTATTTATATCTTCTTCGTTAAAACCTAATAATTCATATTGTTTTTCAACTGAAATCTCTTCAATTCCCAAGTTAACTTGCTGAATATTCCAATCTAAATCAGCTGTTTTTATCTCATAAATTATTGATAATAACATATTAAATACAATTTCTGATATCTTATCATAAATAATTAAACACGATTCATCTTCAACTAATGGATAATATATAGTTTTACCATCTTCTATTTGTATTAAATTTAATCGTTCTAAGTTTGCATGAGCAAATAAATTTCGTATTTTACGTAAGCTATTCGGATTCTTACTCAAAAAGCCATACTGAATTTCTGAAATAATATTTTTTCGATATAATATTTTAGTAACTTTACAAATGTTGGTGTCAAGTAAAATATAACCATTTATGTCAATTTAATTTCACCATTTATGTCAATTTAAAATCACCACTTTTGTCAATTTAATTTGTTTTATTTTAATTTAATTTATTTTACTGTGTAGCCTTAGCTACACAGCATTTTTATTTGTTTTTGGTAAGATGTTTTTAGTCCTATAAGAAGGTCCTATAATTTTAATTACGTGACTATGATGTAGTAAACGGTCAAGAATAGCATTAGCGATTACAATATCACCAAAGGTTTCAGTCCACTCACTTAGTGGTTTGTTGGTAGTAATAATGGTCGAATTTTTTTCGTATCGCTTAGCAATTAGTTGGAAGAATAATTTGGATGATACGTCATCTAAAGGTAAATAACCAACTTCATCAATAATCAACAGTTTCATACGTGCGTAATATTTTAATCGTTGTTCTAAACGATTTTCTAATAAAGCTTTTTTTAGTTGCATTATTAGATCGTTACACGAAACAAAATAAGTACTCCTGTGATTTTTAGCTGCTTCGATGCCGATAGCTGTTGCTAAATGCGTTTTTCCAACTCCAGGATTACCGATAAATAATATATTTTCTTTATTATCCACAAAGCGCATATCCTTAAACCCGATAATTTGTTTTTTATTAACACTTGGTTGGAAATTAAAATCGAAGTCATCGGTAGTTTTTAGATATGGAAATCCAGCAGTACGAACACAAGAGTTAATCATGCGCTCTTCTTTAGCCTTTAGTTCATAATTAGTTAAACCTAATAACAACTCTGTAAACGTTGTATTTCCAGAGTTATATTGTTCAATCGTTTCATCTAGATGTAGATGCATTTGTTTTAATTTCAATTCTTCTAGATTATTTTTCAATTTAATGTATTTCTGCATTTCAATATTCATCGTAGTCTCCAATCTGAGCTAAACTCTCTATATTCTTCATAGAAATCTGCCTAATTTCATCATCATTATATTTCTTATTAAGGTGTTGATATAAAACATCATTATAATGATTAGGGGCATAATTAATTGAATTTTTCTTATTTATAGCATGAACTGCAATTAATTTTTGTGTTATGATAAATATACAGTTCGTGGTTGATTTCTCGGAAGGATATCGTTTTACCCATGAACTCCGATGGAACTGAATATTCTGCACCGTTATATCTTACAAGTAGTGTTTGTGGTACTATTTGCTTAAATGATTTTTCAATGAA
>NZ_FOGF01000004.1:0-2212 GCF_900111135.1 Granulicatella balaenopterae
GAAATGTCTGAACGTGCTAATGCAGTATTAGAATTACAAGGAATTGATCCAGATACTTATTGGTATAAACAACAATTAGAAGTTGTTATGCAAGGAACAACTAATTTAGTAAAAACAAAAAAATTAACTAATAAATCACAACAAATTCAATAAATTTAATAAAACAATAAACCAACCTTTCGCCAATTTGGCGAAAACTTAATTAGGAGGAAATAAAAATGAAAAACTTATTATTAAAAATGATGATGACAACAAAAACATTTGGGTTAGTAACAGATGCAACTGATGGAGCTTTCGTAGAAAAAGTTATTAAAATTATTGACGGTATTACAGGCGATTTAGTATTAATTATTGCTGGTATTGCTGGGGGTGTTGCAACATTTTATCTAGCATATAACGGTATTAAAATTATGAGTGGACGTGAAGGAGCAACCGAAGGTAAAAAAGGTATTAAATATGCTTTAATTGGTTTAGTAATTGCCGTTTTAGCAGCTACAATTGTTACCGCTTTACGTTCACGTGTGGACGCATTCCATTAAAAAGGTGTGATATAAATGTTAGCTAATTTAAAAGTCAAGCATAAAAAATATAAAGATTTTAATTTAAAAAAAGTTTCAATACCTACTTTTTTACAGAAATTAAAAGAACTAGAACATAGTCTTGATGAAGATCAAACCATTAAAGTCGTGATTGAATTTTATAAAGCTAATGAAAAAAAACCTGAGTATAGTAATGCTGATTTTGTAATCGGTAATGGTAATGGTGATAAACCGTTTGAAGTAATTGAAAATGAACTAAAAAAATTATATCCAGAAGAATTTGATGGTGTAGAAGAATTTATTGCAGAATTAGTTACTTCAACGGAAGAACCAATTACAAAAAAAACTAAAAAATCTTTTAAACCAAAGCCTAAAAAAGAACCGTTTTTTAAGAAACATAAAAAAATGGTTCTTGGGCTAATATCTAGTTTAGTAATCATCCCAATTCTAATTGGAATAGGTTTTATGTTTATCAATACTCTAACACCACCGTATGAACAATTGATTGAAAATGGAAAATATATAAAAGCAATAGATATGTATCCAGATAAAAAAAAGGATATTGAAAATAAATTGTTTGAATTGAAATTTGATGGTATCGAAGAATATGAAGCATATTTTGAACATACACAATCACAATCAGCATTGTTTGATTTATCATATCTAAAACAAGATTATGAGAAAATAATTGAGTTAAAGGATTTAGCAACCAATGACATTAAAAAAACAGAATTGGCTGTAGCTTATGTAAAAACTGGCAATCCAGATGAAGCATACGCATTAAACCAACAATTACAATCTAAGGCATTAGAAAAATTGATAAAAGATAAATATATGGAACAAGGGTTTACTCAATTAAAACAATTAAATTTTGATGAAGCTAAACGAATTAATCAGATTATTCAGTTAGAAACATTAGCGTATGATATTAATTTATTAGAATCACTTACTAAAGAAAATAGTGAAATAGAAGAACAATTAAAGAAAACAGATTTAAAAGAAGATGAGAAGAAGAGTTTAGAACAAAAATTAGCAGATAATCAAAAACAAATTGATGATTATACAAAACAATCATAGAGTAACCTTTCGCCAATTTGGCGAAAGGTTATAAAGGAGGAAAAAGAAATGGCAAATAATAAAAAAATTTTTGTCGGATTAGGTTGTTGTGTATTATTAGGTTCTGTAGCTATATTAAGTAGCAAACATGCAGAAACAGATAATAATACAACTATCGTACAAAGTACGGTATCAGAAAAACAAGAACAAGAATCAAAGACACCTAGCAAAAAGACAGATAATGTTATTGAAACACAGGAAAAGAAAGAAGAAAAACAATCATCAAAAAAACCGCATAATCAAGCAACATGGGTAGAAGGAAATATGAATTCTAATTATTCAGCAATTACTACTTTAGATGATGTAGTAGCACTTGCAGAAACACCAACAAAACCTACTGATACATTAAATGATGTTGTTGCAATTGCGGAAAAACCTACTGTACCTAATCATGCTTTAGATGATGTAGTAGCGATTGTAGATAAACCAATTGCTCCTAACACAAATTTAGATGACGTTGTCGCAATAATAGACCCAGATAAACCTAATGTAGATATAGTTGACATTGTGCCGTCTAAACCATTACCACAACCAGATAAACCAATTATTCCAGACGT
>NZ_FOGF01000004.1:2547-75505 GCF_900111135.1 Granulicatella balaenopterae
TATTACTCCAGAACCAGAACAACCAACAGAAGAAGGAAAAATTGATTTTCCAGATACAGTAAATATTATTACTGGTATTAATAACTGGGTTAACAAAGCAAAAGAATCAACACCAGAATCAGTTACACCAGATACTGGTGGAAATGTAACACCAGAAAAAACAGTAGATGAAACAAAATAAAAAACATATTATACTATAGGTATTATTATAGAGGAGGAATAAAATATGAACGTTTTTGGAATGATTAAAGAAATAAACTATCCAGATATCGTTATTGAAATTGATGGGAAATTAATTAGTTTATCATATCCGCATTTATCAAAAAAAACAGCATTTTGGCTAAGTATGTACGATACATACAATGACCATAATTATGTGTTATTCGATACGCAAGCACATGAAATCATCATGTATGATGATGGAAATGAATTATTTTTAGAAGAACTACATGATGTGATTTACGAGGATTATCCAGAAAATCAATTTGATGTCATTGATGATGAAGCCATTGCATTAGCTGATAAGTGGGAAAAAGAACGTGAAGAGAAAAAACGAAGAGAAATTGATTTAGAATTAGCAAAAAAATATTCGTTGAAAAAAGAAGATCCAGAGGAGATTTTTGAAACCATCACAAAAGAAGAATTAAAACATTTATTAGATATCAACGATAGTAATAATAGTAATGAAACAATTATTGTAGGATTGAATACAGAGATATAAATATAAAAAAATAAAGAGTAGTTAACAAGTTTTGTAGCAGTATGACAGATTTGTTAACTACTCTTTTTATATAAAAAGGAGGAAATGAAAATGAGTAAAACACCAATTACTTATCAATTTGATGAAGGTGAAGAAATTAAAACCCGTAGAGTAAGATTAAAATCAGAATTACCTTTATACAGTGACAAGCCTATTAGTTCTATTAAAGATGCTATAAATGTTATTCGAGAAGATATTGGTTTAGCGGATAGAGAATACTTATACGCACTAAACCTTGATGAACAGAATCAACCATTAAATGCTTCAATTATTTCTATAGGAACCCAAGATTCAAGTTTGACTAATAAACGAGAAGCTTTTAAAGCGTCTGTATTAAGCAATGCTTCTAAAGTCATGTTTTTCCATAATCATCCTAATGGATATTTAAGTGCTTCACAATCAGATTTATATACAACAAAACAATTATCTGTTTTAGGTGCTAGTTTAGGTATTGAAGTACTAGACCATATTATTTTAACGGATAAAGACCATTATTCTATTCGAGAACATTATCCAGAACAATTTACAGACAATATTAGAAAAAACATTAATGATATTGTTTTAGAAGACCAATTTAAAACAAAAAGTAATAGTCATGAATTAAAACGAGTATCAACACGTCTAACAGACCAAAACCTTTTAATGAATCAAAAAATTATTAGTGCAGATGTTATGAATGAATTAGCTAAAGATATTGTGAAAGTGAACTCCTCTAAAAATGATATGTTATACACTATTTATATGAATGGACATAATCAACCAATAAATATTATGCAAGCAGATTATTCTGATATGAATATACATGATTTTCAAACTTTACAACAAAAAATTGTTTTACACGGAATTGAAAATTCTGCTGCTAAAATGATTTTAGTACATAATGGTTCACAGGAAATAGACTCAAAATTTTTACACCATACTTGTTATAATGCCGGATTAGCAAATATATCAGTATTAGATTGCATAGAAGTAAATGGTCATACTAGTTATAGTTTACGAGAAAAAGGAGAAACTATCTTTTCGTCTAGTTATAGTAATGAACCGCTTAATAATGAAACCAACTTAAACGCAACAGAATATTATGTAAATCATTTAATGGTTAATGAGCAGAAAGCAACCTATAAAACCAAGAAAGACTATAAACGTACTAGCGAACAAGAAAAAAATGCCCGTGTTCAAGAAGCAAGTGAGCGTGTCTTAAAACAAGTAGATGACTTTATTGTTGACCCAAAACTAGTAATTGACTATATAAAATGGAAAAAACAATTCCCATCCTATTCATTTAATAATACTTTATTAATTTATTCGCAAAATCGTAACGCTACCGCAGTCGGTTCTTATTCAATGTGGAAACAAAAAGGGGTAGCCGTTAAACGTGGCGAAAAAGGGATGAAAATTTTTGCTCCAATCATTGTAAAAGAATTATTAGATAAAGAAAAACAAGTAGTGACAACATTAGGAAAAGCCTCTAAACAACAAAAAGAATTACTAAAAATGGGGGTTTTGACAGAAAAAGATAGAGTTGCTAGTTATACTACGACAAGTGTATTTGATATTGCACAAACTACCGCAACATTAGATATGTATCCAGAAATTGTGAAAAGAGGATATGAAAAAGAAAGTGACATAGATTTTTCTAAATATAATCATGCGCTACATACTGTAATGGAAGAACACCATATCACTTTTACTGACGATAATCTCAATAATAGTTATCAAACATTAGGTTATTGTATTCCAACAGAAAATAAAATTTTCTTACAAAGTAATTTATCGAATGTTGCACGTTTCAAAACGCTAACACATGAATTAGCACACGGCTTATTACATAAAAATTCAACATTATCATCTAAAGAAAAAGAATTTCAAGCACAGATGGTAAGTAATGTAGTATCAGAAGTATTGGGAGTTCCTATAAAAGAATATGATATTAGCTATGTAAAAAGTTGGAGTGAATCTTTAGCACCAGAAAATAAAAAAGCATTAATGAGAGGAGTTATTGATACAGCGGATTTAATGTTGGATAGTTATGATAATACATTAGAAGCATTTAATACTAATAAACTAACTATGAAAGAAAAAGAAATTGCGAAACAATTAGAAATTATAGATAATCCGGCATTTTCTATAAATGATATTAAAGAAATTACCCATTATCCAGCTAGCGAAAAATTAACGGCAAGCTACACACGAGATAAAATTATTAATAAACGTGCAAAATTAACGGCAGATGAAGAATTAAAATTCAATGAAGATAATATGTTGTTCTTACGTAAGAAAGTCATTGATAACGAGCATGTATTTTACCATATTGATGACGTGACTGAATTAATGATTGCTACTAGTCAACGTAAGAATGAAGTAGAATTTAATTATTACTCTGTTACTGGAGAAATTACCTCTCAAGAGGTGGCTGGGTTGGATGACGCTATTAAAATTTTACACCAAAAAGGGGCAATTCCTGTTTCTGAAAATGCTATGGAGTATAAGAAGTTAGCAGATAAAAATATGGAACGCAATCGTACATTAACAAAACAACGCAATCAAATAAAACAAACAATGAAAGAAAATACATTAGAACGTACATTATAAATAAGGAGGGTAAAGAATGTTATTAAATAACTATTTTCAATTAATCGGTGAAATTAGCAAAAACTCAATTATCCAGTCTGATAATGAACACTTTTCATATCAATTAAAGGTTTTAGATAGTAATGAGGTACTTATTATAGAAGTACCTATTGAACAAGCAAAAGAAATGAATAGTCTTTTTAAACCTACTCCTATAATGATTGTAGTAGATGGAATTATCAGTAAAAAGAAAGGGTCATATGATAGTACCTTAATACAAAAAAATTACCTAGTAATTAATCAAGTAACTAATATTGATACCAAAGATAATGAAGTAGAAGAAGTAAAAGAAGAAATAGAAGAAATAGAAGAGGAAGTGGATAATGAAGGCTTTGAAGTTATTTTTACGTTAGACGAATTGCGAGTTGATGAATCATGATTAATTATTATATCTATCAAAAATTGAAAGAATTTGATGAAAGAGTGTTAAAGAAAATTTGGATAACGACATCCATTCTTTCAGCACTCTTTTTTTCATATATTATGGCAAAATTCATCGGATTATTAATTAAAATGATGTCTATAAGTCATAAACAAGTAACTGGTGCACCAACTATTACAAACTATTTTCAATATTCATTATATACCTTTGGATTATTTGTTATCTTTATGATTTTATTTACTGCATTATTCTTATTTTTATATTATCAATATTATGAAAATTTAGAATATAATTTTGGTGAAATTAGAGAAGGTCATAATGGTACGGCAAGATGGACAACAAAAGAAGAAATTAAAGAACAATATAAAGCCATCCCTTTATATGAAAATGGATTAAATTATTATAGAGGGCAAAGTGGTACATTAGTAAGCAGGATAAACGATATGCTATATATTGATACAACAGATTCTCATAACCTAATTATTGGTAGAACAAGATCTGGTAAAACACAAACAAAAGTATTAACAGATATTGAAAATTACTCACGTTCAGAGGAAAAACCACATTTAATTTTATCTAGTGGGAAATATGAAGTGTTGCAACAAACTCAAAAAATGTTGCAAGATAGAGGATATGAATGTCATGTATTGAATTTGATTGACATGATGAAGTCATTTGGCTATAATCCGTTAACATTAATTGGTGAAGCATATCTAAAAGGAGATTACGATGAAGCAATTGAGTTGTGTAAAACTTTTTCTTATCCACTATATCACAATGAAAATAGTAAAGACCCTGTATGGGAAGAAACCGCAATGGCTTTAGTCAATGCTTTAATTTTAGCGTTATGTCATGAATTTATTGGCGAAGGAGATAATACTAAAGAAGAAGGTATTAAATACGTAAACATGTATAATGTAGCAAATATGCTAAACATTTTATCAGAAGTAGATGATTCAAACACCTATTTATTAGATAAATATTTTGATAGCCTATCTATTAACTCCCCTGCTAGGATGGAATATTCAACTATCCGTATGTCGGCAGGGCAAACAAGGGCTTCTATTTTTACCTCTGCACAAGCTAAAATCCGTCAATTTACCGCACAACGTGTTGGTAAATTAATGGCTACCACTACTTTTAATTTTAATAAATTTGTAGAAGTAGATAAAGACACAGGCGATGTGAAACCTATTGCGGTGTATTTAGTATTACCAGATTATGTAGAAACAAACTATATTATTGCGACAACGTGGATTCAACAGATGTATTATTCGTTATCCCAATATGCAAGTAAAAATGAGGATAGATTGCCAAAAAGAATACGATTAGTACTAGATGAATTTGGTAACTTACCATCATTTTCAGAAATTGGTTCTATGTTATCCGTTGGTGCGGGACGTGGATTTCTATTTGATTTTTATATTCAAGATGATTCGCAGTTAGAAAAAAATTATGGAAAAGATACGGCAAGATTAATTAAATCTCAAGCCATGAACCGCTTCTTCTTATTAAGTGGTGACCCAACCACACGTGAAGAATTTTCTAAAGTATTAGGAAATAAAGAAGTAGTTCAACGGACTAGAAATGGAGGATTTTTCAGTACCTCAAAACAAGTTACAGAGACTCCTCAATCAAGACCATTACTAACGGCAGATGAATTAGGACGATTAAAAGAAGGGGAAGTGGTTATCGAGCGATCAACCAAGCGTAAAGACTTAAAAGGCAATTTGATTCAACCGTATCCAATTTTAAATACAGAAGAAAGTAGATTCTTATATGCTTATGAATATTTAGGTGATTTAATAAGGAAACGTCCAATCAGTGAATTAGATTTACCAGTTATCAGTGATACGTCATTGCATAAAGATACAGAACAATTTGCTAACCAATTAAATAAAATCAAAAAACAATTAGCGAAAAAAGAACATCGTGAAAAACAAATAAGAAATCCTATGATAAATGAAGAGAGTACAAACGAGCTAGACAATATATATGAAGACAAAATGGGAAAAGGAAAGGTCACAATCGTTGATGGATTAGATACATCATCAAAAATTAATGAGTTAACGGAAGATGATAAAGAGGATATAGTAACTTTCTTGTCTAAAGACCATTTAAGTAAATTAAAAAAATTTAAAAAAGAAGTTACTATTGAAGACTTAAAGAAATTATTATCTGAAAATGATAATGAATTGTGGGGTGAATTTGATGCTTATAGCCACAACAGCAAGTGAAATATTAAAAGAGATAGCTGAGTATTTAAAACTATCTTCAATATGGTCTGACTCATGGCGATTTATAGGATGGCAGATTATTAAGCTATTTATGTTTATTTCCCAACAATTATCAAAAAGTTTAACAGAAATTTATAAAATTTTTGATATTATTGACTCTCCAGAAATATTAAAAATTATGAATGGCTTAGTTCCAGTTGCTTGGGCAATTGGTTCCGTTGCTTTAGGCATATATGGGATTAAGTATATGGGAAACCCCAATATGAAATTAAAAAAAGGTATTAAGAATATGGTATTAGGGGTGGCAGTTATATCATTATCTAGCGTTTTTCTAACACAGATAGTGAATGTAACAAAAAATTTAGCAACAACTATTAATGCAGAAACTTCTGACCTAGTAAGCTATTCTATTCTTAATTCAAATATGTATGATTTATACAAATTAGAAGAAAATAATTATGATATTGATTCTGATTTTCATACAAATATTAATAATGATAATATCAATTTTATAGATATCAATGAAACTGTTGATGAAATGAAATTAAAACGTCCGCTAACAGGCGAAAATATATTTGGTAAAAAATTAATAGTTGATAGAAACGGAAAAGTGTATATAAGTAGTTTAGATAAACATTGGATGTTTTTAGTAAAAGAAAGGTATTATCGTTATAATTGGCATCCATTTCAGATAATGGCAGGATTAGGAATATTGATAGCAGTTTATTTCTTTACCTCTATAAAAACGGTGAAATTAATTTTTGAAATGATTTATAGTTTAACGATGTTGAAAGTAACAGCGTTTACAGACTTTGAAAATGCACAAATTGTTAAAAAAATTATTAAAAATATATGGAATGTTTTATTAACGTTGATACTAATTACGTTTTTATTATATGTATATGGTATTGTCTATACGTTAATCAGTACCTTAGCTATTGGAAATTTAACAAAATTATTAATTCAAATTGGATTAGGCATGGCAGTGATAGATGGGCCAACCATTATTCAAGAAATTACCGGAATTGATGGAGGTCTAAAATCTATTGGAATGACGGTATTAAGTTCTATTAGTGCTGGTAAAGCTATGGCAGCAACAGCTAAAGGCTTTGGAAAAACTGTAGTTGGAACACCTAAAGCTATTAAAAATGGGGCTAAAAAAGTTCAATCTGGAATTGATAGTGGAATTTCATTTGCGCATAAAGGTATGGGATTTGCGAATGGTTTAGCGAATGGTTTTACTGGAGATAAACTAAATAAAGCAGTAAAAGAAAAAATGAACCAATCAAATGATATGCCTTTAAAAGATAAATCAGTTATACCATCAAAACAAAGTGTAGATAGTAAAAATAATCAATTTGCTGAAGCGCTTAATAATAAACAAAAACCGCAACAATCAGACAAACAAAATATGGATATGCAAAATAATGATAATAACATGATGAATGGTGTAGAACAATCATCTATGAATAATCAGAAATCTAATGATTTAACGAATTCATTAAATACTGAAACAGCTTCAAAATTAAATAATAAGAAGCAATCAACAGATAATAATGATTTTGGCAACAATAAAGACAATGCAAATAATGATAATGTATCAAATTTAAATGAATCTCCATCACTAAAATCACAAAATAATATTAATAGAAAAGACAAAGACCAATTAAATCACCAAGTACAAGATAAATTAGCCACTAAAGGAAGATTAAGCCAAGCTAATATTGGTGCTACTAATAATAAAGGTAGTGAACATAATAAAGAAACCTTACATCCATCTCCATCACTAAAATCACAAAATAATATTAATAGAAAAGATGGAGTACAATTAAATCAACAAACACAAGATAAATTAGCTACTAAAGGAATAATGAACCAAGATAATACAAAATCATCAGCATTAGCACATGTCATGAAGAGTACAAAAGCAGGGTATTCTCAAGAAATTAAAAATTCTTTAGTTGGAAAATCAAACGATAGGGAACATCATTCGGAAGCAAGCAATATTCATCAAAACGATTCATTAAATAAAGCATATAAACAATCTAATACCCATATGAAAAATTCAACTGGTATTAATTATGGTAATTCTTTTGACAAGCAATCACAAGTAAGTATTTCAGAAAAAGATTTACCACAAACAATAAAAGAAGATCCACAATATAAAGCGTATAAACAATCTCAAAAACCAAAAGCATTAAATACAGATACTGTAGCAGATAAAATATCTAATAAAGTATCTACACTTAATGATAGAAACTTCCATGACAGAATAGAAGCAGGGCAAAAAGGTGAAAACTTAGGTGTATTATTAAAAAATACATTTAAACCAGATAATAGGGAGGAAAAATAATGGGAACTAAAAGAAATATTGAAACGTTATCTCCAGAAACAAAATTGACAAAAACATTATTTTTAAAAGATTTAGCATTATTTGTTTTAATAATTATCTTATTAGCTCCACTATATTTATTAGTTTATCCACCATTTCAAATTCCTTATATCATTTTTATTAGTTTATTTGCTTATAAAATGGTAAGTAAACCAAAAACGAATCCAGGCAAAAGATATTATCAAGTTTTACGATTAGCTTTCACAAAAGATAGTCATTATTATCATATGACAACTAAAAATGAAGAACATAAAGTGTAGGTGAATAAAATGGAATTTAATGTGACAAAACGAAAGAAAGAATTAATTAAGAAAAAAATTATTGTTGATGATAGAACTATGAGCAAACAAGAAAAGAAAAAGAAAGAAAAAGAAGAAAAACAAGCAATGAAATTAGCGAAAAAATCAAGTGAGGTTGTTCCAGTTAGTGGAATAACCTCTTTTGGTAATGATAAGTTTATAAGGCTAAAAAATGGCTTTGCTGAGGTTTTTCAGATTGGTGGATATAATCTTCAAGGGATGGATCCAAGTGAGATTAGAAGTATCATTTATGAGTATGAAGCGCTAGCTGTCATGTACGTGTTACCTTATAAAATCATTACGATGAATATCCCTGTTGATACAACTAAACAACAACAATACTATAGAGAACAACTAGAGAATACAGATGATTTAATAAAAAAAGGTACATTGAATGTTAGTTTAGCAGAAATGGAAGTTTTTAATGAAGAAACACATAATAAAGAATTTTTTGTCATGATTTATGGACAAACAATTGAAGAATTAAGAGAAAATTGTAATGACTTTTTAACCTATTGCGGACGATTAAATATTTATAAAATTCCAATGAAAAAGAAAAGAATTTTATTGTTTAGGATGTCTAATCCGTTATCCCCTGTATTATTACTGAATGATAAAGAAAACAGTAAAGTAGAACTAACAGATGAACAATATGATTTTGATTTCTATTGTGATGTTCAACCAATTGGCGGAATCACATTTAAAGATACTTACGTTCAAACTGGAGAAGGCTATTCTACTTCATTGTATGTTTATAAATTGCCTTCAGAACCGGATGGATTATGGATGAATGAAATTACGAATATACCAGATACTATCGTGACAGAAGATATTGTTAATCGTGACACAGATGATGTATTAAAACAATTGAGTAAAGCGATGAGAGAACAGTATTCACGATTTTTAGAAGAAAAGGATGCTTATGATCAAGAAATTGCAGCAGAAGAATATTCAGAATTGAAAGAATTAGGTAAAGCTATTAGAAAATCTCAAGAAGGAATTAAATATTTTACAGTTAGAATTTATCTATATGCACAAACAAAAGAAGAATTAGATAAAAAGGTTTTAGAAACGAAAAAAATACTATCAAGAAATCAATTTGGTGCTACTAATTTACTAATGGAACAAAAAGAAGAATGGCAATCCATGTTTTTAAGTGCAAAAGCACAAGAATTATTACCGAATAAACGTGTTGGAAGAGATGTCCCAACTGCAAATATTGGCTATACTTTTCCGGCTAACCATGTCTTCTTACATGATGATAGAGGAAAATTTTTAGGCTACAGTTTTACTGGAGGACATATCATTTTTGATGGATTTGAAATTGATACAGAACATAGAAAACACTATAATATGATTATTTTAGGGGATATGGGAAGCGGTAAATCGACATTATTAAAAAAATTATTTGTTGATTGGCATTCTAAAGGAACGTTAATTAGAGGATTTGATTATTCTGGAGAATTTACAGCCCTTATTAATCGGTTAGGTGGGTCAATTATTGCTTTAGATGGATCAGCTGGGCGGGTAAATATCTTTGAGATATTTCCATCATTGGTAAATGAAGATGGAACGTTTAATGAACGAGCAAACTATACACAACATACCTCAAAATTAGCGACTTGGTATTCTATTTTAAAACCAGAAGCACCTACAGAAGAAATAGATGTATTTGAATTATTAATTAGTAAACTATATGAAACCTTTGGTTTTGATTTAGAAAGTCCTGATGAAAAATTTTTAGGATTAGAACCGTATGAATATCCAATATTAAGTGACTTAATAGATGTAATTGAAACAGAATTAATGAATGAACAAACCATTTTTAAGAAAGATTTATATTCAAAAATTCATATTACATTAACAAAATTAAAACAAAATTTTGGTGTTTTATTCGATGGACATACAACAATTCCAAAATTACAATCGGAACAAATTGTTTATTTTAACGCAGTAGGATTAGTAGGATATCAAGATAATATTAGAAATGCACAAATTTTCAATGCGCAAAGTTTATGTTGGTCTGACATGGTTATTCACGGTAAAGAGCAGGCAAGATTATACGACGAAGGTAAAATCACATTTGCAAACGTTAAGCGTGCAATGTTGGTGATTGATGAGTGTCATAACCAGATTAATCATCAGAATTTACGACAAGTAACTGCCGTAAATAAAATGCAACGTGAAGGGCGTAAAATATTTTGTGGAGTTGCTTTGTCAACTCAAGCCGTTAATAGTTTAGCACCAGAAAATATGACGGATATGTCCGCAGAAGCGCTAAAAGAAATTTATAATTTTTCACAGTATCGCTTTTTCTTCAATCTTCCAGTATCAAGTATTTCACGTCTAAAAACATTAAGTCATCATACCATTTCAGACGGACAAATTAATCGTATTGGAAATTATCGAGTTGGGTATTGTTTGTTAAATATGAATGGTGGACAAAACTATGAATTCAATGTTCATGTAACACCAGAAGAATTAGATATCTTCAAAGGGGGAGGTAGACGTTTTGAACGAGAATAATACGCTCCTATTTAAATGGATGATGATAGTAGTTGTCATTGTAGTATCCGGTTTTTTAGTATTTAGTAAATTTTTATTACCACCAACAAGTGAAACGAATCAAAGTATTTCAGTGAATTTACCACCTAATAATCC
The DNA here is from genome assembly GCF_900111135.1 of Granulicatella balaenopterae. GTDB lineage: Bacteria > Bacillota > Bacilli > Lactobacillales > Aerococcaceae > Granulicatella > Granulicatella balaenopterae. The sequence continues at coordinate 13,910 of NZ_FOGF01000004.1, forward strand.
AAGTGATATAAATCAAAATGATAACATTAGTAATGAAGAAATTATTACGAATGTTTTACAAGATCTATATGAATATCATCCAGATAAAAAAATTGAAGATTTAAAAAGTCTAGGAAATGTACCAGAAGGATACAGAGAAAAAATCATTTCAACGTTTTTAGAGAATCAACACACTGCTAATAATCAAGCAACAACTATAAAAATTGATGCAATTGAACAAATAGAAGATACAGATACTGAAAAAATATTTTTAGTAACTGTATCTTTTTATATAGCAGATAATCATAAAACGGATAATGAAGGAATAAAAAATAAACAATTTGAAGTTACAATGTTTCAAAATCAAGTGATTGATATTAAGGAACGGTGAGTTTATGAGAATAAAAAAATTTTTTATAAAAAAGAAACTATTAGCACTTTCTTTTTTAATAGTTGGAGGTATGATAACTATTGTTAGTATTAATGTCATCACAAATGGCTTATTATTAAAAGAAAATCAAACTAATACTCCTTATAATTATACTGGATTTTCATTAACAAGTTCACTTTCTCAATCAGTTTTGCAATATCAAGGGCTAGTTCAAGAAGTGACGCAAGAGGAAGGAATTCCAGAAGTTGCTAATATTATTTTAGCAATTATACAAGTTGAAAGTGGTGGGAATTTACCAGATGTCATGCAAAGCTCTGAAAGTCAAGGTTTACCACCCAATACAATCACAGACCCCGAAGAATCCATTCGACTAGGTGTTCAGGCTTTTAACAGAGCATATCAAAAAACTAAGACGTATCAATTAGATATGTGGTGTGCAGTCGCAGGATATAACTATGGGAATGCTTTTGTAGATTGGATTTATAAAAATGGTGGACAATACACTATTGAAAAATCAGAAGAATATTCACGTAACGTAGTTGCACCAAGTTTAGGAAATACAACTGGATTAACCTATGAATATAAAAATGCTATCTCAAAAAAATTCGGTAAAGAATATTTGTATTTGAATGGTGGAAATTTTTATTATGTAGAATTAGTTAAACAATATATTAGTGGAGGAAATGGAACAACAAGTGCAGATGTTTCTGGAGATTTTAAAACGATTTTAACTGAAATAGAGAAGTATCAAGGACAACCTTATGTATGGGGTGGAAAAAATCCAAGCCAAGGTTTTGATTGTAGTGGACTGGTATCATGGGGACTAAAACAAATAGGAATTAATGTGACAGCTTATACTGTTAGTCAATATAATGCTACAGTTCCTGTAGCTTATGGAGATGAAAGACCAGGTGATATTATATTTTTTAAAGGAACATATGGCACTCCAAATTTTGTATCTCATGTAGGATTTTACATAGATGCGAACACAATGTATGATAGTAATAGTTCTGGTGTTGGATATCATACATGGAATAACGCTTATTGGAAACAATATTCACCAGAAGTACGTAGAATTATTTCAACAGAATAAGAGGAGGAATATTTATGAAGAATAAATTAATTATTGGAATAGGATTATTAATAGTCGGTATTAGTAGTTTTATTATTTATAATACAAACAATCATACTATTAACGTAACTCCCGGAACAATAAAAACTAATTTTGTATCAGAACAAAGTCAATCTCCAGAAATTGAAATAGATGAAGAAGTAGAAGACTTTGATAATGATACTAGAAATATTGATAATGAAGAATTTTTAAAAAATTTTTTTTATACCTTTATTATAGATACAGAAAATTATCATGAATTAGAATCAGTAACAAACGAAGAAGTTTTTAAAAAAATAGAAGCAGAAATTAATCTAGTGGATCCAGATTTTCAATTTAAAAAAGAAATGGATAGTTTTAAAATTTATCAAAATATTAATGATGAAGAAGAATATTTGGTTAGTTTTGTACAAGGATTTTATTACAATGAACTTGGTTGGAAACATACCAATAAAGTTTATGTTGTAACAATTGAAGATGAAAAAATTACACATCTAACACAACCATATTAGAGAGGTGAAAATGAGTGAAAGAAAAATATAATCAATTATCTTTTTTTTTAAAAGACAATCCCTCGTTAAAATATATCTTTTCAATTTCTTTTTATCTCATCATTTTTTTATTTTTTGTGACTAGCAATTTATTTTTTGCTAAAGATAAACCAGTTGTAGAAGCAGCAAGAGAAACAATCAAAGTAGAAAATTCTATTGCATATGAAGTGCTGAATAAATATAAAAATGAAAATGAAACAGAAGTTGCTTTCTTAGTTGCAATTAATCCAATGAAAACAACGAATCGAGAAATTGGAGAAATTACTATTGTGCCTAAGTTAAAAAATGCAACAATTCAAAATGCAACGGTAGAATATATTAAAGGTTCTGACTTTTTATTTGTAGTAGATATAAAAGATTTACCAGAAAAGTGGGATGCCGTTCAATTAAATATTAAAGATAGTAACAGTAATAATTTTGTAAGTTTTGTGATGAATCGTAACGATAATCATTCTGATTATCTATATACAACAATCAGTAAACAAACATTTTTAGCTACAAAAGAATATGCAGAATTAGAATCTGCAAAATATGAATTAACATTATTAGAAAGACAACGTAAAGAAAAAATTACTAATCAAATAGAAAAATTAGAAAATCAAATTAGCCAAAAACAAAAAGAACTTGAAACAATTGAACAGGATACAGAATATAAAACGGACAAACAATTAAAAGAACGAGAACAAAATATTCAAAATTATCAAATTGAGATTGAAAGATTGAAGAGAGAAATAGGAACATTAGAATCAGATGAATCAGAATTTTTAGAACGAGAACAAAATATTTCTAAAAAAATTGAAGACATAAAAACTAAATATAATTTATAAAAAAATAAAAAAAGAAGTTAGAATAAATTAATTTTTATTGTAACTTCTTTTTGTTTTCTAAAAATTTTTTGATAGTTTTTTTAAAAAACTATTATTTTAATCAAATTTTAATGTGAGGCAAAAGTGAGGCAAATCCTATCAAATCAACGTTTTGGGATACCTCACTTTTGTGGCATGATGTGAGACAAAAGTGAGGTATGTGGAAAAAATCCGATAGCACGGAAAAGGTTGGCACTGCCAACCCTAGCACGATAGTGCTAGCACTTTCCCTTATGCTCATCACTGCTATTTTATTTTTAGAAGTATAAGCCTGACGGTCACACTTTGCAAGATATTTTTTAAAATTAAGGAGATGATTTTTTTATGAGTAATGTTATTTATATTAGAGGAATAGCAAAAAGTAAGAAAGAAAAATTAAAAGAATTAGCACGATTAAATGGTTTTAAGTCACTAAATCAGTATCTAAAATATGTTTTGTCTGAACTTGCAGAAGAAAAAGAAGTGAAAGAATATCAACGTATCCACATTAAACATGAACAAATTTTAGTAGACGCTTTAGAAAGAAATACAGAAATAATAACTGACATAGTAACGATGGTGGGAGGAGAGGATGATGAGTGAATCAATTAGACTTAGAATTTCTAGTAAAACAAAAACACAAGTAGATATGTTAAAAGATGAATATAAATTAAAAACATATGGAGATGTAGTTGAATTTTTAATGAATCAATATTTTTTACAAGAACAAATTCGTTTATCGGAAAAAACAATTTCTAAATTAGTTTCAGAAATTTTGTTAGAAAATTTAAAACCAATGATTGAAAATATAAATCGTAAAACTGGATACATAGACAAGAATGTTCAAATAAATACAGACATGTTAAACCATTTAATTGTTGGTGAGAATTTAGATGCACTGTATGCACACTCAATAAAAAATAATCCAACTAAAGTTTATAAAATGATGGTTGAACAGATGAACGAGGATATTAAAAATAAACAAGTCAAAAAAAATTATAGAGAGGGGAATGAGGTATGACACCTGCTATTATTGTAGCGATGAAATTTTCTACTGGTCGTGGTAAAAATTTTCAAAAGTATTTGGATTATATGGATAGAGATGAAACAAAAGCTTATATCAATAATACGGACTTTGCAAAATTTAATGACTATATGGGTAATCCAGATAAAAGTTCTGGTTTATTTACTAGTGCAAACGATCAGCTATCACTAGAGGAAATAAAAAAATTAAAAGGTGAATTTAAGATTGCCCAAAAAGATAATAGTCCATTATGGCAATTAGTTTATTCCTTCGATAATAATTTTTTAAAAGAACAAGGATTATTAAATAAATATGGTGTCTTAGATGAAACAAAAATTAAAGAAGCAATTAGAAAATCAGTAGAAACAATTAAGGAAGAAGAAGGATTAAATGATAGTTTAGTTTGGTCTGGTGCAATTCATTACAATACAGATAATATTCATATTCATGTAGCATTGGCAGAAAAGCAATCATCAAGGAGATATGAAAAATTTCAAAACTTTAAAACAAACGAATGTTATTTAGAACGGAAAGCAAAATTTAAAAAGAACACATTATCAAAAAGCAAAAGTGTTTTTGCTAATTCATTAGTAGATAGAACATTGCAACTGACAAAAATTTCTGACTTAATGCGAATTGATATTAATCAAAAAATTCGTTCGAGTAAACAAATAGATAATCAAAATTTCATGAAACAATACAATAGTTTGTTAAAAAAATTACCAGACGATACACGGAAATGGTCTTATGGACATCACGATATAAAGCCATATCGTTTGGAAATTGATAATCTATCAAAACAATTAATTGAAAAAATTTCTCCAGATGCGTACAAAGAAGTAAAACAAAGAATTAATGAAGAAAGTAGATTTAGAGAAAAATTATATGGACGTAAAGCAATCGGTAATACGTATGCAAAAAATAAAATGAATGAATTATATGCAATGGTAGGTAATGGTATTTTAAAAAACATGAAGAAACATGCGCTACCAACAGATTCACATTCTAATTCATATAAAAATAAATTTTCAAAAATAGCTGTCATAAATGGTTTAAAAAAAATGATGAGACAAAACAAACAAGATTTTTTGACAAAATTAAAATACGAACGAGAAAAAGAATATAAAGAATACTTAGCACGTTTAGAAGAAAACGAAGCAGAAAAAACAAACGAACGACAATTAGATTCATTCGACATGAATTTATAATTGTCGTTTTTTTATTGTAAAAAAATTTTGAGGAGGATAAAAAAAATGGCTTTTTATACACGAGAAGAAATTAAAGAGGCGACTTTATTACCAATCGAAGAATACATTGAATTGACAGGTATTGGAAATTTTACACGAAAAAAAGGTAATTTTTGGAATGTAGAAATCAATGGTAGTGATAGTATTGTAATAGATTTGCGGAAAAATATTTATTATCATAATAGTCAAGCGGAAAATGGAAATATTATAAACTTTATTCAAAAATTTGAAAATGCTACTTTTCCAGAAGCAGTTAAAAAAGCATTGACTCTAAAACGTGAAGAAAAAATTGTTGACTTTACAGCAGATGAAGAAACAAAAGAACCATTTGAATACTATTATAATGATTCACCTAATTTTTATAGAGCTAGAAATTACCTAATAAATGAAAGAAAATTATCTCCATATTTAATAGATAAATTGCATGAAGCTAACTTAATTCGAGAAGATGAATTTGGTAATGCTATTTTTGTGTGGACAGAAAATGGAAAACCCAATGGAAAAGTAGTAGGAGCAACACAACAAAGAATAAAAGATAATTTTGATAAAGATGGGAATAAATTACCAAAAAAATTTATTGCAAAAAATTCTGAATTTTTAGGGTTCAATATTTCTTTAGGAACTCCAGATAAATTTTATGTATTTGAAGCGCCAATCGACTTATTAAGTTATTATACCTTGCATCCAGAATTAAAGAATTGTCGGTTGATTGCAATGGATGGAGTAAAAACTAGATCTATATCTAATTTTTATATCAATAATAAAAAACAATTTGATGTATATCCAACAAAAGGGGTATATATTGGTACTGACTTGGATAGAGCTGGAGTAAGCTTTTATCTAAAAGGAAAACAAGCATTAGAAACGCAAGCAATTGATTTACATAGTATTATTCCTAATTTTTATACTATCCAAAAAGATTTTGTTGATATTTATGACAAATATTCCAAAAAGTATAATGTTGATAAAGCATTAATTATGGCAATTCATAAAGTTGAAAACGGCGGAACATTGTCTAAAAAAGCATTCCATAAAGAAGGTCCGCATTATTTTACAGATTATACTTCACCGAATGTTAGTTATACAATGGAAGAATTTGAAAAACGTCTTTCTAATTTAATCGAGGATGCACCTGTTACATTAGATGGATTGCCAAAGCAAAGCAGTTCAGAGGAAATGCTTATCAAAATTAGTAAAAGTGATTTTACTATCGAAAAACAATTAAAAGATTATTATTTATATTATAAAAATAATGATTATGATATTAAAAATTTTACTGAAAAAGATTGGAATGATATTTTAGTTAACAAAAAAAATAATTCGCAAGTGCAAGAAAAAATAATTGAAACACCAGAAACAAAAGAATTAGAAAATTCTGAATCAGAAATTGAAACAGAAGCACCAGTAGAACAAACACCTCCTAAGGTTATAGATACTCATCCAAAATTTGATAAAGAAGAGTTTATAAAAAATTATGGGGTTACTAATTTGATTAGTAATAGTATCATGAATTTGTTAACAGAACATGATATGTTAGATGTAACTGATAATAAAAAAATTGTTTTTAATTTTATGAGAAACAAGCGAATTGTAGGAGGAGTGATACAAGACGGTAATCAATTTGAAAGAACAGATGGAGCAAGTAAATTTGATACATTTAGCATATCTTTAGGAAAACCAAAAAATATGTTAGTATTCAATAATCCTAAACAATTATTAGAATATTGGACATTAAATGAAAAAAATATAAATGATATGCACTTAGTATCATTAGCTGGATTAACAAAGCAACAAAAGTTGGCGGTTATGAAAGAAAGAATTTCTATTTTTAAAAATGTTGATTCAGTTGTTTTAGTTTCAGAAAGAAGTGATGAAGGACGTAAAATTTTAAGAGACTTAAAAGAGTTGCGTATTGATTATCCGGATAAAACAATGGCAACCATTCAACCATTTTATGCGTCCACATGGAAAGAAGAATTAGAAATTACTAAAAAACAAATTATTAATAAAAATAAATTTAACCGCAATCAAAAAACTAGAAATTCAAGAAGCCGTAAAAATACACAATCACTAGCGAATAAAAATGACATGGAATTAAGTTTATGATAGTACCTTAATACAAAAAAATTACCTAGTAATTAATCAAGTAACTAATATTGATACCAAAGATAATGAAGTAGAAGAAGTAAAAGAAGAAATAGAAGAGGAAATCAATGATAAAGGGCGATGGGAAATATCCCATTGTCCTTTTTTTAATACAATAATCATCTAAAATATTATTAAACCATTCATCGTCAATTGCAATCCAATCTTCTTCCCAATAACTACCAGTTAAATCAATTCTTTTAATCATCATCTTTACCTCCTTAAATTGTTTTACCTTACACTTTCTACGAATACGAAGCGAACGAGTAGAAGCAAGTGGAGCCATGTATAAATGTCTGACCGAACGAAGTGAGGGAATTTATGCCATGGCGATACTTGCTGGAACGAGGAGTGAGTTATTTTTTTTAAAACAAAATGTCTCAAGCTCTGATATATAAAGAGGAGTACACTTTCGTTCACGGGGGTTTTTGGGTGGTGGAGGTGGAGGAACCCCAAAAACTTAAAAAATGTTTTGGGGCGGTGGAGGTGGAGGAGCCGCCAAAACTAAAAATAAGCCCTTATAAAAAAGGCTAGAAACGTTGATATAATAGTGTTTTCAAGATGTTTTTGTGATATAATAATAGTATAGAAATCTATAAAAAGACGGTGGCTACAAATTTAAGGGGGTGGTGCTTATGAAAATTAAGTATTACAACTGGAAAGGAGTAGCGTGTTGACTGTTTATGAAGCATTAGACTTGATGATTAGTTTTTGCAGTTTGATTATTGCAATACTAACACTCGTCTTTGCAATAATTAAAACAGAACAAAAAAAATAACCGTCCTTTTCTAGTGGGAACGGTTATTTAAAACAAATATTAATAAATAGCCACCGCTTAGGTTTCTATTTGGGACGTGCGTCAACACGTCCCTTTTCATTTATTATTATACCATATCTATTTAATACCAACAAGTATAGTATATTTTTTCTAATTGATTTAAAAGTTTTTTCAATTCAGAAAAACAGTTATACACGTCTTTTACATCTTCAAAATAAGATTGATTATAATCATATCTTCCATAAAAAAATCCTTCAGTAGTTGGAAAAACATCATCTGCTAATTTAGGATATTCTAAAACAACCTTACAACGTGTAATAATATCATCAATTGTATCTTCGTCAATTTCGATATATTCGCAATTATCAATATTAAATTTTTCTTCAAAAAATCCTTGTAAGGAATTTACCTTTCTAAAATAATAAAATTCTTCTCCATAACGTTCATCTTTTCCATATTCTTTATTTTGTTTGATAATATAAATATTTTGGTCTAATCCCATTTTTATCTCTCCTTTTTAATTAGAAATAACTTCTATTTAACATTTTACGACATAATGGCTCTTCGCTGTCATCTTCTTCATAAACATAAATTGCATCGTCAAATTCATCATTAATCAAACATAAATCAGATACGTCTATATAATAATCATATAAAGCATCTAAAAGTTCTTCATCTTCTGTATCTTTTTCAATGCTAATAATCGCCTTAATAAAATTTTCGTAATCTTCTCTTTGTAATGATAAAATAGTTTGTTTCATTTCCTTGAAATCCATATTCATTCTCCTTTTCTTGTTGTTTATTGATAATAATAGTAATCAAACAGTTGGTTATATAATTTTTCTAACAGTTCTAATTCTTCACGTGAGCTATCGTATACGTCTTTCATATCATAAGGCGCTCCATTTTTACCGTGTCCATCATTTCCTAACCATATATAAGCATTATAACTGACATCATATGAAGCAATATAATCATAAAATTCCTTAATCAATTCCTTACTATCAGTTAGTGAAAATTCAATCACTATATTTTTGCCATAACTAGTAAAGTTTTCAAAGCTAATAAACTGATTATCAATTGTTACCATCCACTCTAAACCTTCAGCAATTGTACAAATATCATTTGTATTCATATCAATATCTCCTTATATAATATATTTATTTACTACCTTTAAACAAAATGGACTCCATCGCACCAATGACCGCCATAATCCGAATATAGGGTGCTAGTTCCATCTGACCACACAACTGATAAAGTTAAATTACCTCTTCTGCTTGATAAACAATTATGTTGTAAGCATAATCCAATAATTTCTTCTTCTGTGTGTCCATTTAAAATGTCGTCCAACCACTCATCATCAATTGCTATTTCTCTTTCTTCAACCCATTCTATATTAGTAAAATCTAACATTTTAATCATCATCAATTCCTCCTTAAATTGTTTTACCTTACACTTCCTACAAAAACGAAGCGAACGAGTGAAAGCAAGTGGAGAAACGTATAAATGTCTGACCGAACAACGTGAGGGAATTTATGCCGTTTCGATACTTGCTGCAAGGAGGAGTGAGTTATATTTTTTTGAAACAAAATGGATCAAGTTTTAATATATAGAGAGGAGTAAACTTTAGTTCACGGATGTTTTTGGGTGGTGGAGGTGGAGGAACCCCAAAAACTCAAAAATGTTTTGGAGCGGTGGAGGTGGAGGAGCCGCCAAAACTAAAAATAAGCCCCCAATTAAGAGGACTTATTTTTTGTAAGTTAGTAATATCTTATGCTACTTCTTTTTTATACATTTCATATGTTTTTTGAATGATTTGTATGATATTTTGGGGTGTTGCTACTGTTATAGTTTCCGGATTAATTAATCCATTTTTTATAGTAGGATTATAACAACCGAAACAATTTCCTTCATTATCATGATAATAAGTATTAATAAATATAGTGCTTGTAATATCTCTGTTTTTAAGATATTCATTTTTAAAAAGGTACTCGCCAAATGATTTTTTATCTCTTGGGGTTAATAGACTAGGACTTACTTCAATTATAAATGTTGTACCGTCGCCACGTGTTGGGGTTTCAATTAAGTGACGTAAAGAACCTTGTTTATTGAAAATAAATTGCGGTAAAGCTTTATAAATTAGTTCCCAATTATCCACTATTTCATCATTTTCAATATAACCATCTTTTTTTAGTTGTTTGATATTTTTAGTTGAACCTACTAAAATACCGTCATTGTATACATTGTAATAATTTCCATCTTTTTTATATTCTTTTTTCATTTTTATTTACTCCTTTTTTTGACTTCTCGCCAATTTGGCGAAAGGTTTATTTTTATTATTTATAAGTATAATGATTATTTTTTAAAACGGTTTGCAATTCTTGAGGATATACATCCTCAAGAACCGTTTCCAAAAAGATAATGGCTTGTAATTCATCTGATTCTAATGCTTTTATTTTTAGAATATTGTCAATTAATCGTAAATATATTCCATTAAAGTGAAAGTTATCTGCTAAGTATTCAATAATTATCTGATTCATTTTATAAACTTCCTTTTTATGTTATAGTCGTTCTAAAATTTTAAATCCATTAGCATAAATACTTTTACGCTTGCCATTATTACGATAAAATGATTCTCCTCGAATAATGCCAATCTCGATATGTTCGGTTGCTTTAGGGTGTTTACGTGTACCACTCCATTCCAAAAATTTACATTTGGCAGGGTAACCAGTATCTTTTTTCTTGTTTTTTCTGTTTGCTTTATCCTGTTCAATCCAATTTAATACGATAGTATCAGTTAATTCATCTAATTTATCCGTATCTAAAGAATAAAATTCAGTTTTATTATAATAATTACTAGTGTGGTGCCAACTACTATTGAATAATAATTTAGATTTTAATGTACTTACTTTTACTTTGGCTAAATATGGTAATAACAATAGATTTTGTTGGTTATCTGTTTCCACATAATAATCAATAATTTCATCCAATAAATCTTTTTTTAACCACTTGCTTAATGGTTTTTCACCGCTTTCATAAGCACTAACAGCATTGTTACTCATTGAATAGTTATAATATCCACTCATTTTTATTTCCTCCTTAAATTGTTTTACCTTACACTTTCTACGAATACGAAGCGAACGAGTGGAAGCAAGTGGAGCCATGTATAAATGTCTGACCGAACGAAGTGAGGGAATTTATGCCATGGCGATACTTGCTGCAAGGAGGAGTGAGTTATTTATTTGAAACAAAATGGATCAAGTCCAGATATATAGAGAGGAGTACACTTTAGTTCACAGGGGTTTTTGGGTGGTGGAGGTGGAGGAACCCCAAAAACTCAAAAAATGTTTTGGGGCGGTGGAGGTGGAGGAGCCGCCAAAACTAAAAATAAGCCCCCAATTAAGAGGACTTATTTTTTGTAAGGTTATAGTAAAGGAGTTTCATCCGTATACTTATTTTTAAAATTTTCTATTGTTAACCACTCATCAAGAAATGAAATATCATTTTCATCATCAATAATTTTATAATCATTATCAGATTCAAGATTAAAATTAGTTACAGAAATAATATCTACTAAATGATTGACCCATATTGATTTTTTTATTTGACACCATTCGCCCCAACCTTCATCATCATGTCTAATACCAAACTGATTTAATGTTAATTTATTGACTAGTTCTAATTCATTTTTAGAAATACGTCCATCTAAAACTAGAATAGGTTCATTGAATAGTGTTGCTATTTGATACTGATTCATTATATAACCTCCTTATATATACCGTTATCAATATTCAATGGTATAGCTTTTTCAAGAAATAAACTGTATTCTCCGTTCAGAGTTCCTGAGTTTGTACATTGAGGAAATTCGATTTTTAATAGAGGAGTTCTAACTATCCCACTATCATCACTATATAAACCAATCTCTAATAGCCATATGTTATTAAAACAAATAACGCTATTATTATATTTATTTCCAACACAAAATGTAGTGTTTCGATTATCTATTCCTTCCGTAAATTTTTTATATACCTTTACGGCTTTTTGATAACTAATCAGATGACGAGTACCATATCCATGCCACGGTTCATAGTTTATATACAATCGACTATTACAGTTAAAATCTTCTAATAGTTGTATAAATTGATTTTTATCATAAGTAAAATTGTCTTTAAATTTTTTCATATTTATTCCTCCTTGTAAGTATAATAATTGCTATTTAATCATTCCCTTAGTGCTTATTATTAGCACTAAGGGGTGATTTTCATTCTATATTAAAAATATGTCGTAAGTGGTGTCGTCATTATCTTCAAAATCAATTCTGTACTCTTCATATTCTGTATGTGCTATTTCTTTGGCTTCTTCTTTATTTGTTGCATAAACAGTTATATATTGTGTACGTGTTTCTGTAACTTTTATTTTAAATTCTTTTATATCAGATTCAGAATCTTTGATAATATAAAAACTATGATAATTATTTTCTTTCGCATAGTGTGTTAGTTCATCTGTTTCATTATTGGTATAGCAATAAACAGTATCTAATACTTCATTTGTATCGCTATCAATCACTAGCCACTGTGTACCAGTATTCCATATAATTGTTTCAAGTTTTTTGATTTCCTCATCACTCATGTTTGATGGAACACAAGCATAAGTATATTCGACACTAAGCGACCCACATAATTTAATTAATTCAAACTCTTGGTTGTATTTCCAATTTAAAAAAGGTAAGTAAGATTCCCATTCTAATGTTTTATGATTGATATAGCTTTCATATAGTTCTAAAAGATATGAAATTTTTTCAATGGTTAGATTTCCAATAGTATCTGAATAATCAGCTAGTAAATTGATAAATTCGCCATAATGATTTGTATTAGAAACAAATAATATTTCCATTTCAGCAAATAACATATCTAATTGTATTTCAATATTTGATAATTCACTAGGGATACCATTAATGCCATCGTCAATTAATACATAAGGATAAATTGTATTAATCTTTTCTAGTTCGATAGGTCGTGTTTGTTTACATACGTCTACTTGTTTGATAATAATTGTTTTAACTGTTTTACTCATTTTCATTTCCTCCTTGAATAAATTAACCTTACACTTCCTACAAAAACGAAGCGAACGAGTGGAAGCAAGTGGAGGAACGTATAAATGTCTGACCGAACGAAGTGAGGGAATTTATGCCGTGACGATACTTGCTGGAGGGAGGAGTGAGTTATAACTTCTCGCCAATTTGGCGAGAAGTCAATGCGTTTCTGAAGTATGAAGAAACGCTATCCTTTTAATGTTTTTGGGTGGTGGAGGTGGAGGAACCCAAAAAACTCAAAAATGTTTTGGGGCGGTGGAGGTGGAGGAGCCGCCAAAACTAAAAAAAGCCCTCGATTAAGAGGACTTATTTTAATTATTTATTAGATAGCTTGTAAATACGATTCAAGTATTTGGTTAGCGTGGTCGCTTGGTGTTTGATTATATTTTCCATAGAATTGAATTTTTTGTTTTCGTTTTGTATTGATTTCTAATGTGTATAATGGTTTGTTTGGTTCATTAATATCACGGACTAAAATAATGGTTGTTTTACCAGTAGCGTGTTTTTCTACATAGTTTGCGACACAATGATGTAATGTTTCACCTTCTTTTTGTAATTCATCTGCGGTCTGCGGTAGTTTGAATAAATAATTTTCAATTTGTTTTTCTAATTTTTTATCGTTAGTCAACCGTTTCTTAAACCCATTTGAGATGATTTTTTCTTTTTCAGCTTTATCTTTAGCTAACCATTCCTCATGCAATCTTCTACGTTCTGCATTCCGTCTATTGATTTGCTCCACTAATTCATCATGTGCTAATTCAAGATTTTTAGGCATTAATACTCTTTCATATCTACTAATGATATCTAATTCCTCTAACATTTTTAAATAATCTTTATAGTAGGTAAAAGGTTTATTATTTTTAATGAGCCAATTTTGAAAACGGACTAATTTTAATTCTGGTGGAACGTCTTTTAAATCTGTATAACTCATTAATTTTTCAATTCCAGAAACAACTTTTACTCCTTGTTTTTGTAATTTGTGTTGTAATTCAAAAGCATTAAAATCTATTTTTTGGTTTTTTAATTTCGATTTATTTTCTTTTAACCATTTTTTTGTAACGATTCTCATATCAATCCCACCATAAACTGGAGGATAAATAATATCGTTAGCTAGGGAACAATTGATTTTTTGTAAAAATTCAATTTTATCTCTAAATTTGTAAAGCCGTTTCCAATCAGTGATATAAATATTTTTTTGCAATGTCAAATATTTTAATTCTGATATAGTTTGAATTTTGGTAAAATAATCATTTTGATAGATATGAGCATTAGCATAAACACTAATACCATCATGAAGACGAGTACAACCTAATTGCCAACCGCTCCATGTTCTACCAATTGCAATATGTTGATTATCCTGTAATCTTTCTAAATTCAATAATTGAATATCAATATATTGGATTCCATCAATATATTCAGAGTACACATAATAGCTTTGAATTTCGATTCGTTTTTTTGTTACAAGATAAATAACACATAATTTTGGACTTTCTTTAAATGTTAGACGACTAGTTTTCATCAAACGCTTTTTAATAATGTTACAATTTTTGCGATTGCTTGTAATAGTTTGTTCTTTGTTACTCCATTCATACATCGGAATTAACGATTCACACCATTCAAAAAAAGATTTTGGAGCTTTCAAACGATTGTCTATTATTTTTTCTAACGGTATCATAGAAAATCAAGCAAACTTAATTGCTCTTTTCCTTTCGATTCTTCATTATTAGATGAAAAGGTAATAGGTTTTGTTGGTGTGATTTGTGAATGTGAATGAACGGAAGTTTTTTTGTTTTGTTTTATAACAATCGTATCATCTGCATAGTAGTCAACAATCCATTGATAAACAGTTGTATCTTCTACCATTGCACAATTTGAAACGGCTAATTTTCTAGCTTTTTCTGTGCAATACTTAAATGCGTCAATGATAGTTTTATCCTTTTTTAGAATGTTTTGGAATAAGTCATTATCAGACTGTTCACATAACCAATTATGAATGACATTAATTGATTTATTTTTGTTGTCTTTGATTTCAAGTAACAATTTATCGAGTGCTAGTCTTTTTGTATCTTCTGTACTCATTTTTATTTCCTCCTTAATTGTTTTACCTTACACTTTCTACGAATACGAAGCGAACGAGTGGAAGCAAGTGGAGGAACGTATAAATGTTTGACCGAACGAAGTGAGGGAATTTATGCCGTGACGATACTTGCTGGAGGGAGGAGTGAGTTATAACTTCTCGCCAATTTGGCGAGAAGTCAATGCGTTTCTGAAGCATGAAGAAACGCTATCCTTTTAATGTTTTTGGGTGGTGGAGGTGGAGGAACCCCAAAAACTAAAAAAACTTGCACCTTTTTATTAGTAGATTTTGCTTTATTATCAATTAAATATAGAACAAAAATAAAATTGAGAAAATAAGTTGAAAAATAATATACTAAAATAGGAAAAAATAAAAGGAGTAAACTATACAATGATATTAAATGAAAAGAGCCTACAACAAGAATTACAACAAGAAAATATCAGATCGTTTGAGCAAAAAATAAAGATGTTATCCAACCATTTACATATCCAATTAATAGGACAAGGTTGGAAATATGTAAAGACTGCTACAAGAACGGTACTTTTTACTTTTGGAGAAGTTACAATCAGTCGTAAATGTTATTTAAAAAATGGGATTTATATTTACCCACTTGATGAAGAATTAGGATTAGAAAAATATACAAGGTTTTCAAAAGAACTACTGTATGAAGTTGCACAATTAGCTACCAAGATGTCCTATCGTCAAGTAGTGGATACTTTTAAAATTTTAAAAAATATAACTATTACAAAAGATACAGTTTTAAAAGCGGTGAAATTAGCAGGGGAATTATATAAAAAGAAAAAGGATTATGAATACTATATGGAATCAAATAATATTAATAAAAAAGAACCAAAAATCTTATTTCTAGAAGGTGATGGAGTACGTGTCAAAACAAATAATAATAATAGTACGGACTTCTCACATTTTATTATCCATGAAGGTTTTAATTTTGAATATAGTAATCGTAAAAAATTAAAAAATAAACATGAAATAATATCTCATAATAATAGAAAAGCTAGAGAAGATATATTATTATATTTAGAAAATAATTATAAATTGACAAAAAATACGATTATTGTTTCAAATTCAGATATGGGAATCGGATATACTCCTTATGTTTTTCGTGAAGTTGCTAAAGTTTATAATTGCAAACATGAACATTTTTGGGATAAATATCATTTAGAAACTATTTTATTTTCATTTAAAAAACTTTTAGTAAAAAAAGAATGTATTGACGAACAATTATTTAATAAACTATATGGTGCTATCAATGCACATAAAAAAAGAGAAACAAAATTAATATTGCATACTATAGAATCTAATATCAGAAATCCTATCTTATTAGAAAATTTTAGTACTTTTTCTAAAAGGTTATTAAGGAATTTTCAATATATTTCATCCGCTGCAAAAAGACACCTTGATATGCCTATAGCTATAGGTGTTATGGAATCACAACATACAAAGATAACGAATAGAATGAAAAATAGAGGAATGTATTGGTCGGTTACTAATGCGGAGACGATTGCTAAAATGATAATTGATATTCAAGAAGATCAATTAGATGATTTATTTTTTGGAAAATGGATTAATGAATATGGAGAATACGAAAAAATAAATGTTTCTGCAAGAAATTATGTCAAAAATATCAAGGTGATAGAATTACCAAAAGAATTAAAAAACCCTAAATATATTAGAAAAAAATTCAAAAAAAACTTTTAGAAAAAGTGCTAAAAACATTGATATATCAGTGTTTTTGTGGTATTATAATAGTGTAAAGAAGAGGTATGAGAAATACCTTTTCTGCACTATTCTAACCTTGTAAAAAACTTTATTAATTCTATATTTTTTTTACTAACTAAATTTCAGACACATACTATCAGTAAAGAAGGATTGACATTTTTAGTTAGATAGAGTATAAATTAATAGAGATATAAATAGAAACTCATTTGTAAAAATGGGAGTGGATTTTCCTGAAATGTTTTCGCCACATGACCAATTAAGTTTGGTTGTGTGGCGTTATTTTTTTGGAAAAAGTAAAAATTGGAGGAATATATGGAACATTCATTTATGGAAAAAGAAGAAATATTACCCTTAGTAGTGAAGATGTCGTTGCCAATGGTGATTTCAATGTTAGTTAATTCACTATATAATATTGTCGATAGTTATTTTGTAGCGCAAATTAGTGAACAGGCCATTTCAGCTTTATCATTAATTTTCCCATTACAAAATATGATTATTGCAGTAGGGGTAGGTTTCGGTGTAGGTTCAAATGCGGTCGTTGCGATTCACCTAGGTCAAAAAGATGAAAAAGGTGCCACTAACACGGCGGCTTTATCGATGATATTGTCGGTATTTAATGGAATTGTGTTAACGGTACTTTTATTAGGGACCATGCGATCGTTTTTACAATCATTTACGAATGATCTAATGGTGATTGAAGCAGGGATTGAGTATGGAACGATTGTCTTTTTATTTACCACCATCGTATCGATGTCGATTAATATTGAAAAGTTATTTCAAGCTGTTGGAAAAATGCGTTATGCGATGATGTGTATGATGATTGGGTGTATGACGAATATTGTTTTAGATCCAATATTTATTTTTGGTTTTGGATTTGTGCCAGCATTAGGCATTAAAGGTGCGGCAATCGCAACAGGTATCGGCCAAACAGTTGGGTTCTTAATTTATATTTATTTATATTATCGTGGTAAACTAGGCTTAACTTTGCGTTTGACAAAGGATGCCTTTGATTTTTCGATTGTAAAACGCATATATGCAATTGGTATTCCAGCTACTTTAAATATTTCCCTATCATCTGTCATGTTAACTTTACTAAATGGTATCTTAGCAAGTATGTCTGAAACAGGTGTCTTAATTTTAGGAGTCTATTATAAATTACAAACCTTTATCTATATGCCAGCAAATGGAATTATTCAAGGCATCCGTCCATTAGTAGGATTTAATTATGGAGCTAAACGTTTTGATCGTGTGCAAAAAATCTATCATACTTCATTATTAATGATTATGGCTATGATGGGGGCTGGGATGTTGATTAGCTTATTATTCCCAGAATTCTTAATGGCACAATTCACAACGAACCAAGCTACAGTAATGGAAGGTGCTAAAGCGATGCAGTTGATTAGTTTTGGCTTTATCGTATCATCAGTATCAGTAACGGTATCTGGTTGTTTAGAAGGAGTCGGCAAAGGAATGGAATCATTTATTGTTGCTATGGCACGCTTTGTAGTAATTATGATTCCAGTTGCCTATGTGATGTCAAAAATCATGGGTGTGAATGGTGTTTGGTGTTCGTTTGCCATTACAGAAACATTAACCGCTTTATTAGCTTATTGGTTATATCTTAAGAATTTTGTGATGGGAACTAATATGGATATAGAAGTAGCTAATGTAAAAAGTAAATAATAATTTTTATAAACCTCTGCTACAGCAGGGGTTATTTTTGTGAACGAAAAATACACAAACGACACATAAAGGACTAATGAAGTTTACTTTTAAGACAATAGTCGGTATAATAGTAAGTAGATACAAGATTTGTTTAAATAAAATAAAGCGAAAAGTAAAATCTATCATATCATCTATGTTGCCAGATATCTATGATAAGGAGGTATTCACAGTGATAACAAAAGATAAACGAGGAAAACGTAAATTATTCGATAACTATCGTATGAAATTATTAGTTGCAACAATGGCACTTATATTAACAACACCAACTATTCAAATAATTAATCAGAATGGGAATGGCAATATATTTAATGTAGCTGCTGAACAAGTCATTAATCAAGATAAGGAAGCAACACCAAAAAATATAAACGATATTTCAAATGTTATTATTCCACAAATGGTTATTTTTAATCCAGAAACGAAACAAACGCTTGAAGAAGGAGCAACTGTTCAATCAGTGGATAGTATCGGCATGAACTTATTATTTGATATTAATGCTACGAATCTTAGTGAGGGAGATTATTTTGAAGTTAGTCTACCAACACCATTAGATTATAGCAATATTAGCATGTTGCAATATGCAAAAGACGGCGTACGGTTTAAAGGAGAAATCCGAGATGATAAGTTAATTTGTACCTTATTAGCCTTACCAACCGGTATCCATCAAGTAAAAGCGATTAACTTTCAATTACATGCACCTTTTAAAACAGAGGAATCAAGTGGGGATATAACCCTAAAAACAATAGTAGGAACACAAGAAGTAGCGCAAACAATTACCGTTCATCAAGTCGCTCAAAGAGATATATCTAATAAAATCAATACACTCACACTTGATCTATTAAAAGGAGTCGATCAAATTGTCCAACAAGATGAGCTTATTAACCCCTATGAACATTATTATTTGAATATGACAATTGATATGGGGACAGAAATGTTTAGTAATCAAGTTCAAAAAGGCGATTACTTCGATATTCAATTACCCAATGTTTTAGATTATAAATTTGTGCAAGATTTAGATTATGATTCACCACAATTAAAATTTCACGGAACAATTAATCAATCTACAGGAATATTACATATTGTAGTCGAACGTGCACCACGAGCAGAAGGAAATAGGATTCAATTTGAGTTCAATGTAGCAATGCGATTCGATCTTGAAAAAGTGAAAGCCTTAGAAAGTGATGCAGAAGGCAAACGCAAAATGAGCTTAAAAATTAATACTAGCAACGATGAGAAAGAAGCATATAGTCATCGTTTCATCTTACAAGCCTTGAATACTGAGCATGAAAATGAATTTGATTATTATATCCCTCCATTCAAAGACTTATTTACAGAAAGTTGGGGATATACTCCTAAAAGTATGAATGATTATTTAGATGATATTTATCAAGTATCAGAATTTGGTTATGATTGTAGAGGAACACAAGATAATTTTGCACCTTACGAGATTTTTACACTTGTTAAATTAAAACAAAAATATGTTTTAGACAGTGGAGTCAATGGACTGAAAAAACACTGGTCAGCAGGTCCTATACAAACATTAGACAATGGTTATACCTCATTACCAAATGCGGATCCTAGTAATTATCTATTAGGTTATTGTATTGAAGAAAAAGGTTTTTCTCATATAAGACCGGGATTAGGCTTATATGCTGGAAGACATTATATAAAAGTTCCGTTAGAAAATTATAATTGGCATATGTATGAGCAAGATAAAGTGAAGTTAAGAAATGTTGTGGCCCATTGCTATCCATTTGTTAGTGAACAAGAGATGCGTCAGTATTATCATTTACCAAATGATATTCGTTTAAGTGATATGATTGCTGCTACTCAACAAGTATTATGGGATATTAGACGTATTTACCCAAATACTCAAGAAGAAGTTAAATATAATCGAAAACTTACTGCTGATGTTTGGACAGAACCACACATTAAGGGTAAATTAACCTTACAATGGGGATTAACTGATGAACAACGCTCATTGCAGTCTGATGCTAGTAATATGTTTAGGGCTATAGACATCATTAAATCTCGCTACACAGAAAATTATCAAGTGAATAGCCCTTCAGATATTGCGTTAGGAACCGTAACAATCAAGGGTTCAACTCTAACAACTAGTATTAGTCGTCACTTAGATAGCAGTGAGACTGGTAAAGTAATAATTCGCTCATCAAATGGAAAAGTGATTCAAAAAGTAATCACCATGAATACACCACTAACTATTAGTGAAGATATCGCTAGCCTATTAACAAATGCTCAAACGACGATTACTGTTACTTTAGAGATTGTTGATAGTGATGCCGAAGTACAATTTTATGTGATGGATGGTTCGGGAATATGGACACAAGACTTAATTACTGGTGAATTGTACCCAAGAACTTATGTTGATCAAGCAGAAGTGCAATTAAATCGTGGAAAGTTTACCTTTACTAAGGTAGACGCTACTACTAAAAATGCAATTGCAGGAGCAGAATTTACTCTAACAAAATTAGATGAAGAAGGAAATAAAACTAATTTAGTATATTATGAATCTGCAAATCAAGATGGTGAATTTATCTTTGATGAATTATCTCCAGGTGAATATCTTTTAGAAGAAATAAAAGCACCTGAAGGATATTTACTAACAGGAATGATTTTCAAGGTAACAATTTATGCGGATGGGACGAATCAAGTTGAAGTAAAAAAAGCTAATTCCGATCAATGGGAAGGGTATAGCCCAACTATCGATAATCACTACCAAATTGAAAATCCCCAAGATGTAGACATTATTATTCAAAAAGTTGACCCAGAAGGCAATCCCATCCTAGCTACCAAACTCCGCCCGGGTGCAGAGTTCGAATTAAAAGAATATAAAAAACAAGCTAGCACAGATGATGAGTGGAATCCAGTTACCACGGATAATGTTTATACGGAAATAATTGGAAAAGATGGCACTTTACGATTTGGTCAGTTACACCATGGAATCTGGTATCAATTACGAGAACTGAAAGCCCCAGCTGGATATCAAAAAACAGACACTATCTGGGATATCAAAATCAATCATAATGGTGATATCGAAATTACTTCAAGCGAAAATCCGCAAGAGGTTGCTACCGATAATACCATTACGGTGATGAATAAAAAGAATGGTAACTTAGTAATTAATAAACAAGATAGCGAAGATGCAAGTATATTTTTACCAGGTGCAATATTTGGTTTAACAGATCTTCAAACACAAGAAGTTATTACTTCAGAAGCAACCGATGACCAAGGGAATGTTACATTTTCTGATATTAGTCCGGGATATTATCGCCTACAAGAAATAACACCTCCAGAAGGATATCAATTGAGTCATAAAACATGGATGATTTATGTTAATGACCATGGAGAAACTTATCTTTTAGCTAATGATGGCACAGAAGAAAATAGTAATTCATTAGAAAATGCGACAATGATAACGCCAGATAATCCATTAGTGATTACCAATAAAGTGAACGCTACCGCAATTATTAAGATTACAAAAGTCGATGCTAAAACAGGAGAATTGATTGTCGATAATAATCACAAGACGACTGCACGATTTGGTATTACAACAACTCCAAATCCTGTAGCCAATGCTGACTTATCTTCAGATGATATTTTTAATGGACAGGTGGCTTATTTGGATAATGGAACCTATACTTTTACTAATAAAGGAAAAGGCTTTGAAACTGGTCAATATTACTTATGGGAAATGCGTGCACCGCAAGGTTATGTAACATTAACTGAAACAATTCCCTTCTATATTAAAGCAGATGGCAGTGTGATTATTCCTTCCAAACAAAATGAACAAGGAGAATATGTTGTTGATGAAGCTCATCCGGCCTATCATATGATTCAACAATCAATAGAAGAAGGGGATACTCCCGCTGTTGAAATTAAAGTGAAGAACCATAAAATGTTATTCCCAAGAACTGGTGGTATTGGTTCAATGCTATTTTATGTGATTGGGTTAATCAGTATGCTTAGTGCAATACTATTGTTTAGTAAAAGTAATCAATAATAAAAGTGAAATAGAGTTAGTTGACGTAAAAGTTAGCTAGCTCTATTTTTTATGGGAAATAACCTTTTTTAACAATAAAAAAATAGCTGAAACTTTTAGCGAAAAACATTTTTTAAAAAATAATCACTATTCAGACACAATTAAGTCAAAATTAGGTTGAAATATGTCTAAAAAATAGTATAATTAAATATGTATAAAAATAGGATACATTTATAAAAAGATGGGAATATAGTAGTTTTGCTTATCGAAAATAATAGAAATAAAAGAGCAAAAGACAATCATGAAAAATAAAAAATGTGTCTAAAATTAGAGAATGTGAACAAACAAATAAATAAAACATTAAAAAGAGATGATGACGACCGCTCGTCAGGAGGAAAACAAATTGAGTAATAATAAACATAAACGGGACCAAATAACACAAAACACCAGAAAGGAGACGGCTACTGTGATTCCAGAAGTAAGTTATAAACACAAAGCTAAACAACAAAAAGTCTTTGATAAATATCGCACGAAATTATTAACGGCAGCAGCAGTCTTAACCTTTGCCACACCAGCAGCAATTACAGTAATACAAGAGGGGCACTTTAATCCACTAGCAGCCATTCAAGCAGAAAGTGGCGATGATGTTTCTAAAGAAATCACTGGCTTAGAAATGAAATTAGTGAATTCTGATGGTAGTGATATTAATGATAGTAAAGTGAATCCTTATCGTCAATACAATTTATATCTTAAAACACAATCAAATATTACAATTGGCTCAGGAAGAATTGAGGTAGGAGATTTCTTCTATATTAATGTACCAGAAGAATTAGATTATACAGCTGTTCAGCAAATGGTAGTCGATACAAATGATTTTAAATACTCAATCAAAGTTATTGAAAAGGATGGCAAAAAACAATTACGCGTTGAAATTAATGATATTATGAATTTACCAATTAATGCATTTGAAATAGAAATGACATTACCAGTAAAATTTGCAGATACAACAAATCAAGAGGTTACCTTAACAGCAAGTACACAAGGTGCAACATCAAATGAACAAACCGTTACAATCCAATCTAGAGAAAAATCGGATATTTCAAATCAAACTGATGTAGCCTTAAAAGTAGTTGAAATGACTGATGCAGAAAATTTTAGCGAAATTACTTCAGCAGTCGATCCATCAACAGTCTTAGGACTACAATTAAGCTTTACTTTTAATACAGATGACTTAATGCCTGGAGATACTTTTACAGTCGAATTACCAAAAGAATTAGAATATGTTGATGGAGCGGTAGTAAATATAGCTAGACCAGAAATGCAAGTAGCCGGAAAAATTAACGGGAATGATAAAACAGCAACATTTACGGTTATTCGTGTACCAAAAGGAACTGGTCAGGCAGAAGCAATGGGAACAACAGTAGCAGCACCATTTGATTTACTAGAAATCCCAATAAATGGTGGAGAAGTGACGCTAACTGCTACAACAGCTAAAAATAGCGCTTCGCAAAAGATTACAATTAGCCAAGCTTCAGCATCTCGTGACGTAACAGCTTCAGTAAAAAATCTAACATTTGATTTAACGGATGAAGATGGCAATACTGTTGCACAAAATGCAGAAGTGAATCCTTATAAAGTATACGGGATGAATATTAATGTTGATATGGGTGAAAATGCAGGAGTTCAACAATTAAAAGCAGGAGATTATATCGATATTGAATTACCAGATATGATGGATATTGATATTAACGAAATCAAAAAAATGATTAACAATACTCCAAATTTTGAATCAGTTGGAAGAATCTTTAATGATGATAATGGACATAAAGTACTTAGAACAACAATTACAAAAGTTCCTCGATCAATTAGTAATACAGTAACATTCGGTTATAAATTATTTGTGCCGTTTAATATTGAAAAGATATTACAAATTCAAGATTATAACAATACTCGTGATTTTAGTTTAAAAATGAAGACAACTGCACAAGATAACCCAAAAAGTATTGTATTACCTTTATGTGTTGTAAATCTTGGTAATCCGGAAGTTCCAGCAGGAGATTTGTATTCACCACCATCTGAATTTTTATTTAATAATGCTGGAAGAACTAATGAAGCAAATATATTGAAACCTCAATATCAAACTTCACAATTTTTATCAAAACCTAGAAAAGCTGATGGGTCATTGAATGGAAAATTTTATGATTATTCAATCTATACCTTAGTTAAAATCGAAAAAGGGCATGGGAAATATGGTCTTCAAAGTAGATGGACTCCTGGATGGGATAAAGTAGCTAGTAATGTTGATCCAACAAAAAAACATTGGTCTGCTTCTCAAGGTCATCCATCTGAACCAGATGACTCATCAGTGCCTAATGCCGGACCTGAAAATTATATTAATGCGTACTGTATTGAAGATATTAAGTATAGATGGATTGGTGATGGATTAAGACCAAAAGTTACTGCAAGTAATGGTGATTATCGATATATGCAAGAAGATTTTGAAACATTTTTCTATAAAGAAGTATATAATCATATTAGCCAAAATGAAAAACCGGAAATGGCTAAAAAAATCAAAAATATCATGGCGCATTCGTATCCTTTCGTTAGTGAAGAAGCTATGCGTAATTATTATGGATTTGAAGATGATATTAAATTAAGTGATATTATTGCAGCAACACAACAATATATATGGGATTTACTGTATATTAATAATTCTGAATACGCAATTCCAAATACAGGGGCTAAAATTGGAAGATGGGATAATTATCATTCAGAGAATATGACTGTTCCATTTAAAAATAATCAATATACATTAGACATTAATTCTGATCAACGAGTAAGAAGTGCTTGGGAAAAAATTGGTCTAAAAGTGAATCAAGGCTATACAGAGAAAAACATAGAAAAAGTTAAGATTAACAAAATTTTATTAGATGATAAAAAAGAGAATGTAACGATTGAATTATCCAAGAAGATTGACCCAAGTGAAACGGGTAAATTAATTATTACAACGCCTGACGGAACAAAAGAAGTCCAATTAGGTTATAAACCAGGATATGAATCAGGTAAAATAATTACAACTGCAGTATCGGGGTTTGATGAATCTAAAGAACATAATTTTGTAGATGTTCGTTTAGAACTTACCGATAACGACTATTTAGTTAAGTTTTATGCATTGCATTCAATAGGGGGAGCAACGCAAGATGTTATTACTACTAAAATTTTTCCTCGTACCTATACAGATCAATCTAGCATAAAAGTAAACTGTTTTAAAGGTAAGTTTGAATTTATTAAGTATCAAACAGGTACGCAATATACAATTGTAGGTGCAGAATTTGAATTAACAAATCAATCAACTGGAGAAAAATTTACAGCAGTTGCTGATTTAGAAGGACTAGTATCGTTTGATAAACTTCCAAGTGGTACCTATACATTAAAAGAAACCAAAGCCCCAGCTGGATATATCTTGATTGAAAAAGAATATACAGTAGTAGTTGGTGAAGATGGTAACGCAACGCTTGATGGTCAAAATATATCGGAGGGGATTTGGAACAATAAATATGAAATTAGCAACCCTGAAGTAAAGATTGAATTAATTAAAGAAGATGCAGATAAAACACATGCTGATAACACAAACCGATTAAACGGAGCGGTGTTTAGGATTGATAAAGAGAATGGAGCAAAAGAAGGTTATCCAAAACAATATACGACACAAGGTACAGGAGTTAATACTGGTGAGATTCATATCACTGGATTAACGGATGGTACTTATACCATCACAGAAATAAAAGCCCCGGTTGGATATCAGTTGTCTGATGAAGTAATTACATTTACTGTTAATAATGGAGTTGTTACTAGAAATAATGGCGAGATTTTAAATGGTAAAGATGCAGAGAAGCCAGAGTTAGAAAACAAATCTATGTTCTTTAGTAATAAACCTGAAAAACCAAAAGAACCTGAAATAATTGTTAAAAAAGTCGATCAAAATGGTGATGTATTACCAGCGATTGAAGGTGAAGTAAATTCAGGAGCAGAGTTTACCTTAAGAGAATTACAAAAGAAATATGGAGGTAAGTGGGGCTATATTCCTGACACTGAACAACAAACGCGAACATTAACGATAGATACTGATGGTCAATTACGTTTTGAGAACTTAAGTAAAGGTGTTTGGTATATTTTATCAGAGACAAAAGCACCAACTGACTATGAAGGTACAGAGAAACAATGGAATGTTAAAGTTGAAACTAATGGCAGTATTGAAATTAGTGAAGTAGCAGTTAAACGTGTTAAAACCCCAGCGAAAAACATTAAAAATGCTGATATCCAAAAAATAACTCAACTAGTAAATGGGTTGTTACCAACACTGTCTCAAAAACCCAAATCTGTTATAAAAGAATTTAAAGAAGAACAAGTTAGCATTAAAGAAGCTAAAAAACAAGAAGCAAAAATTGATGGGTCAACGATTACTATCGTTAACCAAAAATTAGGTAAATTTGATATCGAAAAAATCAGTACATTGAAAGAAAAATTAACTGGAGCGGAGTTTGAATTAATTAAAAAGGATGACTCTTCATTTACACCAATTCAAAAAACAACACCAAAGAGCGGATTACTTACTTTTGATAATTTATTACCTGGAACTTATATATTAACAGAAACGAAAGCTCCAGAAGGTTATGAAAAAACTTCTGAAACTTGGGAAATTAAAGTTACTAACAATGGCGAAACCATATTGTTATCTGAAACTGGTGAAAAGATCATAAATACTGGAGCTGATTTTTCATCTGGTTATAATGGAATATTAAATATGGCTTCCAAAGTTATGTCAATCGATACTGAAAATAAAACATTTACACAATATATTTATGTAAATAACTATAAGTCTAATAAAGTAGTATGGTTTGGAGAAAATCATTTTAAACCAGTAGCCAATATTGAATTACCGAAATTTAATAATGCTGAAACAATTTCTTATAAAATTTATAAAGTTCCTTTTGGAAATGTAAGTGAATTACAATCATTTGAAGGAACAAAAACAAAAGAAGAATTCCCTTCAGACAGTGCTATTGTATCAAATATTAATAGATACGAAGGATACACAAATTTAGAAGTAGCATTTAATACAGCATTATCTCCAAAAAATAGTTATTATGATGCTAATGCAGCTATTATTGAAGTGACTGCAAAATATGAAGGAAATGAAATTAATACGAATAATAGCTTCCAATATATGTTGCCAGCTTGGGAAGACAAATCGATGGAGACTAGAGAAGTTTCAACAACAAATTATGTTAAAATTCCTAACTTAAAATCAGAAGAAATTATTAAAGTTCCTTTAACAATTATCAATAAACGCCCAGAAACACCAGAACCAAAACCAGGCGAAGGTAAAGTCGTTATTAATAAATTGGGATTAGGGAAACCAGTAGCCGGAGCCAAATTTAAATTATCATATGGTAAAATTGGTGAAATCGATACTACGAAAGAGCCTATTTATGGAGTTGAAAATAATGCCGGAGAAATTATTTTTAATCAGTTAAAACCAGGTATATATACATTAGAAGAAGAATCGGCACCAGAAGGATATGAAAAAACAGATAGAACGTGGACAATCATTATATATTCAAGTGGTGTCACTGAAGCATTTGAAAATCCTAGCAACGGGTCACTACAACCAGAAGAAAGAACAGGAAGTAATCGAAATAGTGATTTAACAGTTGTTAAGGATAACTTTACGTTTACTGTTTACCCATATGGTGATAGCAATGGGAGTCGTGATGCATCAACCATCTACCCTAATAACGGAGGGTTAATGGATGTTGATTTCGAATTAGATTTTAAATCTGATACTAAAAAACTACTTGCTGGCGACTACTTTACATTAGATATTCCAGAATACATGCATGATCACGGAATTAATCCTGCAAATGTCAATGAACATATTATCATTAATGGTCGTAAAGAACCGATTGCAATTGGTAAGATGGTTGATATGGATGGTAATCGTGTGATGAAATATACGTTTACTGAATATGCAGCAAGTATGAAACATATTATTTTAAAAGGTAATCTTAAATTATCAATCGATACAAGTGTAGTAACTGATGATGCGTCGAATAAACAGTATGACTTTAACTTGATTGATCAAAAGCATATTAAAGGATCAATTAATGTGGAGTATCCAGATTTTGGTACTGAATATACAAATACGATTAGTTTAATGTCGACAATCACTCAAAAAGATAATAAAAATCAAACATTTGAATATTATATTTATGTTAATCCATTAAAACGCACAGGAAATAAAGGTACAACTTTAGAAATTAATGATTTTCGAAATGATGATCCATATGTTCCTGGGAAGGATAGTGTTGCGAATATTACAAGTATTCGTTTATACGATGCAACAAATGTTGAATTGCCAAAAAGTTTTGCAGTTACTCCGTTAATAGATAAGGGTACATTAAAAGATTTAGGAAAAGAATACTGTACAGAACCAATCTCAAAACCTAATGATGGGCATACATATACAGTAGATTTCGAAAATTTTTTATATAATGGTAAGAGTTATGTGGTTAAAGTTACTGGAACAATGGATTCGCAAGGTGACTATTTAGCCTTGTCTTCTAAGTTAAAAGGAACGTATACTCAAAAAGATATTTGGCACAACGGATATTGGTACGATGGATATTGGTACGATGGGTATTGGGAAAATGGATATTGGGAACAAAAAGATTTAGATAACCCTACATATCTTATTACTAATAACCATACTTATGTACGTTCAAGTGAGTTAGCGATTATTGGTCATTATAAGGATAATTATCCTGTCTTAGATATTGCTAATGCTCCAATTAACAAAGCTAAAATTAAAGTTACAAAAGTCGATGAAAAAAATCCTGATAAATTAATTGGCTTTGGAGATTTTGATTCTGCTCGTTTCGCAATTACTACAAAACCAAATCCTGTATCAACTAATAATGGGCAAAATTCAGATGATATTTATAATGGCCAAGTTGCTAACCTAATTGGTAATAAAGGTAGTTCATTTACCTTTGAGAATAGTGATAAACAAGGATTTGAACCTGGTCAATATTACTTATGGGAAATGCGTGCTCCAAAAGGTTACGCAAAATTACTTGATGTTATTCCGTTTTATATTGAAGAAGATGGATCAATTATTATCCCTTCAAAAGAAATTAAACAAGGTGATATGGTAGTTGGGCATGAAGTAGATACAGAGCATTTTGCTTATGATATGATTACACAACCAACAAAAGTAGATGACACACCTATTTTTGAAATCAAAGTTAAAAACCGTAAAGTCGAATATCCAAAAACTGGTTCTATCGGTTCAATTATTTTCTACGTAATTGGTCTAACTGGTATGATTGGTTCAGCTTGGATGTTTACTAAAAAACAATAAAATGTAATCATTCATTTTTATGAGGAGGCCTTGTGCTTCCTCTTTTTTTGAGTTTTATTTTACAAATGACTTCTTTTTGTTTAAAATTAATAGAGAATTAAAGGTGGTGCCAATTTGACAATTAAAATTTTTTTGAAAGCAATGATTGAAAAAGTTCAGCAAAATGACCTCTTCAATATTGGGGCAATGTTGGCTTATTATTTATTATTTAGTATTTTCCCATTTTTAATTTTTCTTTTGAATATTGTAGGTTTGATTGCAGCAGAGTATCAGCAGGATATTTTAGAATTATTGCAAGTTTTACCTAAGAATGTAGTAGAGATTATTAATCCGATTTTAACGTCGATGATTCATTCGAGTTCAGGAACTTTATTATCGGTATCTTTATTAGTAGCTTTATGGGCTGGTTCTAAAGGAATTATTAAGTTAATGGGTGAGGTTAGCCGGGCATTTGGCTCGACAAAGCCACATAGTTTTTTAGTGACGCGTGCTTTAGGGCTTTTATTCACATTAGCCTTGTCAGCGATGATGGTTGTCTTAGTATCAGCGAATGTCTTTGGTGATATTATCTATCATTATGTTGTGTCTTTAGTAGGTGAAAAAGAATTATTAGTGGAAGTTTTTCATTTATTACGTGGGATTGTGCCATTTTTAGTGATGGTTATTATTTTTGCTTTGCTGTATCGTTTTAGTCCAAGTGCTGATGTGAAGCGTAAAATAACCATCATTGATATGTTGCCGGGTGCATTATTTACGTCGGTGAGTTGGGTTGTTATTACGAATGCTTTTTCATTTTATGTGAATAATTTTGGCCGTTATGATGCGACATATGGTTCTCTTGGGGGGATTATTGTTTTATTATTATGGCTATATTTATCGAGTATTGTGATGGTGTTAGGAGCATATGTCTCATCGGTGTATGTTGATTTAAAAGAACAAGATAAGTTAGAAATAAAGTAGTGAGATTTTTGTCCTAAATCCACTACTTTTTTATGTAGAAAATTAGTTAAATATCTTTTTGAAGCTACTTTATATGTTATGATTAAAGGGTAAAAGGGGCGTTTAGATGAAGAGAAAAATTTATGAAATTAGTTATTTATTATTAGCGATTATTTCGGTATTGTTTGTTTTTGATAAAGAGAATCATTATATTTGGTTTGATCGTATGATTTACGGATTGTTTTTGGGTGAATATCTAGTTTGCGTATGGAAGGCAGATAATAAGTTCCATTATATTATTAGTCATCCAATTGATTTGATTGTGGTATTGCCAATTAATAGTGTCTTTCGTATTATTCGTTTGTTGCGTGTGGTGAAGTTATTGAGGTGGAATAGTTGGTTTGCCAATCATTTCCCGAGTGTGACGACTTTACTGCAAACTAATGATGTAGGCTTGATGTTAGTCTGGTTAGTAGCGATGTTATTTATTGTGAGTATTCCGATGACGTATATTGAACCGACTATGGCTAATTATTTTGACGCTTTATGGTGGACGGTTGTGACTACGACCACGGTAGGTTATGGAGATATTGTACCACATACATTACTTGGTAAGAGTATTGGTATTTTTTTAATGGTTTTTGGTATTGGAATTGTTGGTATTTTAATTGGTAATATTGCTAACGTATTAATGTTAAAGTCTAAAAAAGAGTTCGCTCTACCGATTGAGTCGAAAGGTTTTGAGGATTTGAACGTTGAAGCCAAGGAACGAATTACTCGTCGGATTGAAGAGGAGATTGAATTAGAATTATATAAGCAATCAATGAAGGAAAAAGAATTAGCAAAAATAATAGAGTAGTAGAAGTTGCTGTTTATCATGGGATGAGCAGTAGCTTTTTTATGTTTATGGGACTTTTTCTATGGTATACTAAGAAGGACAATAGGGAGGCGAAAAAATGGATGGAATTTTACCAATTTGGAAAGAAAAGGGTATGACTTCTTTCGATTGTGTATTTAAATTACGAAAAATATTAAAAATGAAGAAGATTGGACATTCAGGAACACTGGATCCAGAAGTAGATGGGGTATTACCAATTTGTTTAGGAAAAGGAACTAAGGTAGTTGAGTATTTATTAGCATCAGCCAAGCAATATAAAGGTCAGATTACATTAGGTTTTGCGACGGAGACTGAGGATGCGCATGGTGATGTGATTGAGAAGACGCCGGTTAAGGAATTAATCTCTACTGAGGTGATTGATCAGGCGATGAAAGAGATGGTTGGGGAGTTAAAGCAGATTCCACCAATGTATTCGGCTGTTAAGGTGAATGGTCGTCGTTTATATGAGTATGCGCGTAAGGGTGAAGAAGTTGAGCGTCCAGTGCGTACGGTGCAAATTTATGCATTCGATCGTACGAGTGAACCTGTTTTTGATGAGGTGAATCAGATTTTATCTTGGCATTTTGAAGTGACTTGTAGTAAGGGGACGTATATCCGTACATTGGCAGTTGATTTGGGACGTAATTTAGGTTATGCGGCTCATATGTCTCAGTTAACACGTATTAAGAGTGGGCTATATAAGCCGGAAGATTGTATGACGATTGATGAAGTTCGTGAGGCGGTTGAAGCGGGTACGATTGAAGAGTTTATCCAGCCTGTTGAGACGGCTTTAGTAGATTTTGATAAAATGCAGTTACCTAGTGCCGTTGAAAAGAAAGTGGCGAATGGTTCGTTATTAGAAGCAAAAGAATTGCCTTTAGGAGAATTACAGTTACCAATTGCGTTATATCAAGAGGAACGTGTTGTGGCAATTTATGATCAGCATCCAAGTAAAAAAGGAATGTTGAAGCCGATTAAAATGTTTTAAGAGGGGATGAAAAAATGGAAATCATTTATTTAACACATCCATATGATAAAAATGAGATTCCATCAGATGATGTTGTGTTGGCATTAGGTTTTTTTGATGGTTTGCATAAGGCTCATCAAAAGGTGATTCAAACAGCGAAAAGGATTGCTAAAAGTCAAGGTAAAAAGCTAGCGGTGATGTCATTTGATCGTCATCCAAGTGTGTTGTTTTCTAATAAGGCGGAAGGTGAGTATACGTATATTTCACCTTTAGAGCGTAAGATTGAATTATTAGAAATGATGGATATTGATTATTTTTATGTGGTAACGTTTAATCATGATTTTGCAAGCTTAAATCCGCAAGAATTTGTTGATGAGTATATCGTTTGTTTGCATGCGAGTGTGGTGGTGGCTGGATTTGATTATACATATGGTCGTCCAGATATTGCGAATATGGATTGTTTGGACTATTATGGTAAGAATCGTTTTGATATTGTGATGGTACCAGAACAGCGTAATCTTCATGGTAAGATTGGTTCGACTTCAGTGCGCAAGGCTTTAGTCGAGGGAGAAGTATCTTATGCGGAGGAATTATTAGGTTATCACTATCAAATAAGTGGGGTTGTCGAGCATGGTTTTGGTCGTGGGAGTGCCTTATTAGGATATCCGACTGCTAATACGGCGGTTCAACCAGATGTCTTAGTGCCTAAGCAAGGAGTCTATGTGACGCGTGTGAAGGTGCGTGGTGAGTGGTACAAAGCGATGACGTCGATTGGATTGAATCCAACTTTTAATGATGTTAGAGAACCGGTCATTGAGGTTCATATTTTAGATTTTAATCAAGATATTTATGGAGATAAGATTACAATTGAGTGGCGTAAGTATTTGCGTCCGGAATTGAAGTTCGAGACAATTAATCAGTTAATTCGTCAACTTAAAACTGATGAGGAAGATACGCGAATGTATTTTTCTGAAAAACAATAATTAAAAGGGAGATTTTATGAGTCAATTTTTAAAAAAAGAAGTGCATTCTGATGTGAAGACGTCAGCTTATATTCATATCCCTTTTTGTTCGCATATTTGTTATTATTGTGATTTTAATAAGGTGTTTATTGAGGGGCAACCAGTTGATGAATATGTTGATTTGTTGATAGAGGAGATGAAGATTGCTAGTCAACAGCAAGAAATTCCATTATTAGAGACGTTATATATTGGTGGTGGTACGCCGTCGACTTTATCCTTAAAGCAGATGGAGCGGTTATTAGAAGGGATTCATCAGTATATTCCTTTGCGTCCGGATAATGAGTTCTCGATTGAATTGAATCCAGATGATGGTTCGATTGAAAAGTTAGCTTTATTGAAGGATTATGGTGTGAATCGGATTAGTATGGGTGTTCAGACATTTCATGATGATTTACTAAAAGCGATTGGACGTAAACATCGTAAGGAGACGGTCTACAAAACGGTGGATGCTGCAAAGGCGGCTGGATTTGAGAATATTAGTATTGATTTGATTTTTCGTTTGCCAAAACAGACGATTGCTGATTTTGAAGAGACTTTACGATATGCTTTGGAATTGGATTTGCCTCATTATTCGATTTATTCATTAATTTTGGAACATAAGACGGTCTTTTATAATTTGATGCGTCAAGGGAAGTTACCTTTGCCAACGCAAGATGAAGAAGCGGAAATGTTTCAGATGGCGATGGATACAATGGAGCAGTCAAATCATAAGCATTATGAGATTAGTAATTATGCTAAGCCTGGTTTTGAGTCGCGTCATAATTTGCATTATTGGAATGCCGATGAATATTATGGCTTTGGTGCGGGGGCTCATGGTTATGTTCGTGGTGAACGCTACCAGAATAAAGGACCAATTCAACATTATTTGGAGCCGTTGAGACAAGGGAAGTTGCCGATTTTACAGAGTCAACCTTTAACGCGTCAGGCTAAGATTGAGGAGTTTATGTTCTTAGGGTTGCGCAAGATGTCTGGTGTTAGCTATCGGGAATTTAAGTATCGTTTCAATTGTTCAATGATGAGTATTTATCAAGATGTGATATTGGATTTAGAAGAACAAGGATTAATTATAAAAGATGATGAAGGGATTCGCTTGTCGCAAAAAGGAAAATTTTTGGGTAATAATGTATTTCAGTCATTTTTATTATCTTAATGACAGTGGGGGAAGCAGTTGTTTTCGCCACTTTTATTAGTTAATAAGCAAATTTTTTGGTGAATATAAAGGGATTTGTTAAAATGAAATAAAAATAGAGGGTTTAAGATTATGAGGAGGATGGAAATGAAGAATTTTAAAAAGTTTACAATGGCGACGTTAGTATTAGGGAGTTTGGGATTAACAGCATGTTCAACAACAACGCCAACTAATACTGCGAGTAATAGTATTAAGATGACTACATTTGGTGAATTAACGACTTTGGATAGTGTTGATTATAATGATGTGCCGACATCTGATATGATTGGGCAAGTATTTGAGGGTTTGTATCGTGTGGCTCCTAATAATAAGATTGAATTAGGGATGGCTGCAAGCGAACCCGTGATTAGTGAAGATGGTTTAGTTTATACATTTACTTTAAAAGATAATGTTAAATGGTCAAATGGCCAACCGGTTACAGCGCCGGATTTTGTCTATACTTATCGTAAACTAGTTGACCCAGCAGAAGCTAAAGGTATTCAATCAGCAGAAGTCTTTAAAAATGCTAGTAAGATTGCTAAAGGCGAATTACCAGTGGAAGAATTAGGTGTAAAAGCAATTGATAATCAAACTTTGGAGATTACTTTAGAATATCCTGCTCCTTATCTACCTAAATTATTAACAGGAACACGTTTTTTACCACAATCAGTTGAATTTGCTAGTGCAGAAGGGGCAAATTATGGTACAAGCGCTAATGATATTGTTAGTAACGGTCCTTATTTATTAAAAGGGTGGAATGGTTCAGAAGTAGAATGGCAATTAGTTAAGAATCCTGATTATTGGGATAGCGCTAATGTGTCAATGGATGAAATTACGGTTAATGTCTCAAAAGAGGTAGCAACCTCAACAACTTTATTCGATGCAGGTGAAGTACAATATACGGCTATTAGTGATAATTTTGTCGATCAATATAAGAGTCGTCCAGAGTTCCATACGCAACCTAAAGCGATGACGGGTTATATGAGCTTTAATGTTTTGCGTGAGGTGACTGGTAATGTTCATTTCCGCCGTGCTATTGCTATGGCGTATGATAAAGAAGCTTTGGTAACAAATGTGATGAAGGATGGATCAACAGTCTTAAATGGGATTGTTCCTGCTAATTTTGGTTTTAATGATGATAGTGGTGAAGATTTTCGTGATGCTAGTGGGGATGTATTAGCTTATGATGTTGTAAAAGCTCAAGCAGAATGGGAACTAGCGAAAAAGGATTTAGACGTGGATAGTGTGGAAGTGACATTATTAACTTCTGATACTGGTACTTCTAAATTAGTTGGTGAATACTTACAAGCGCAAATTCAACAAAATTTACCAGGTGTAACATTAAATATTAAATCTGTTCCACTAAAAAATCGTTTAGAATTAGAAAAACAAGATGATTTTGATATTTTCTATGGTACTTGGACACCTGATTATCAAGATCCAATGAACTTTTTAGAACAATATACCACAACAGGCGGTATTAACTTTGCAAATTATAGTAATGCGAATTATGATACTTTGATTACAGATATTCAAACAAACTTAGCAACTGATGCTGAAAAACGTTTTGAAAAAATGATTGAAGCAGAGCATATATTAGCAGAAGATGCGATTGTAGCACCGATTTATCAAGGAGCACAAAGTTATTTATTAGCTCCAAATGTTAAAGGCTTACTAGTAACTCCATTTGGTCGTTCTGTAGATTTGCGTTTAGTGACAGTACAATAATAAAAAATACTCACACTGAGATACGGTGTGAGTATTTTTAATGCTAAATGATGTTTAAAAACAATTCTTTATAGCCGTCATTTATTTTTTTAGTTCTTTACGATGGAATTCCCATTGCATATGAGAATAATGGTGAGTAGCTAGTTTACGTTCACTATGATGTCTAAAGCCTAATGCTTGATATAACTTATTGGCTTTTGAATTATTAATATCACAGTTTAACCCAATAATATGTTCACCAGATTGTTGGGCTAATTCTTGTGTGGCGTGAATTAAGCGACTACCAATCCCACGTCCACGGAATTCTGGATGGACCACTAAACTATCTAAATACCATTCACCGGCGAAAGTCTCGCTATCTTCAAAGAATGGCTTAGTAGTGTGTAAATTGTATTTTTGATAAAGATTGGTAAAAGGTAAATCAATTTTTGGTTCGACTTTTCCTGGATAACCATAGACAGCCCCGGCGATTTTACCATCTT
Organism: Granulicatella balaenopterae; assembly: GCF_900111135.1. GTDB lineage: Bacteria > Bacillota > Bacilli > Lactobacillales > Aerococcaceae > Granulicatella > Granulicatella balaenopterae. The sequence goes on from NZ_FOGF01000004.1 coordinate 51,218, forward strand.
GTTCACAGACTAAACAATTTTTTAGACTGTAACGGAATGAATCATCCAACATCGCTTCAAACATCATGCGTTGGAAAGTATGGTCATCAACTTCATTTAAGAATGGTAATTCCATATCTTTTAAGATAATCATAATTAAAGGAAGTAGTTGATCTAATTCATCTTGTTTTGGTTTTCTAATCATGCAGATTCTCCTTTTGTTAATAATATATACTGTAAAATATTGGTTGTTATATCGAATTTTAAAGGATAAATAATTATCTTATTCGATGAGCTTATATATAATTTTACTAGCTTAATACTGGTTTAGCAAGTATTCGGCTATGGATGAGGAAAAAATCAGTCTAAGGTAGTAGAGATAGAGGGGAATTATTTGACGGAAAGCTTTATAAAAAGGTATGCTTAAGTTACCATATAATCTAGGAGGAATGAAGAATGCCATTTGTACATGTTGAGATGTTAGAAGGTCGTACTAGAGAACAAAAAGAGAATTTAGTTAAGGATATTACTGAAGTGGTCGCTAAAAATACTGGTGCACCAACTGATGCAGTCCATGTGATTATTACGGATTTAAAGCCTGAAAATTTAGGTCAAAAAGGTAAGCTAAGAGGATAATAAAAAGCTGAAGCATTAGTCATAAAGATTAGTACTTCAGCTTTTTTTATGTTGTTTTCTTTTTACGGTAAGGTATTTCTTCGTTATATTGAACCCACATTGGCATAGTTGTAATAACTAGTAAGAAGATGAATCCTGTTTGAATCCAAAAAATGGCTAAGTCGACAACTCCATGAACAGCTACTACCACAAAGAAAGACAAGATTAACCCGACGATGGGACGTTTAATCATGGTGCGGCTTAAGGTTAAGAATTGTTGGAATAAGCTATAACATGAGACTAGTAAGATGGATACGCCAATATAACCATAACTTAATAAAGTATCAATATATAAGCTATGAGCATGCTCGTGATAGGGCGCATTGACAATCGGATATTCATGCATATAGGTTAATGGACCTTGACCAAGTAAGCCATTTAGGCGAATCATTTCAACGGCTGATTGCCAAATAGATACGCGTACATCAAGAGAATCTTCAACATGAACCATGCGCATTCCTAAGTTGGATGAGAATAAGAGCCATATAGCAAAACTAAAGAAGGCTACGCTAATCCAAAAAGCATGTGAGTTTTTAATGGTTGTAAATAAATAGATAATTGCCCCACAGATAATAGCTGGAAAAGCAGAACGATTTTGCGTTAAATTTAATGCAACAGCATTGGCAATAATTCCTACAGTTGAGATGATTTTCCAACGTACTGAATGAGTAACATAGATAAAGTAAAAACACAGCATAATGATAAAGCAACAAAATAGTCCATAATAATTTGGATTAAAGAATGTTACTTCGGCACGATTTTCATGTAGTCTTTGCATAGCTGGTGAAATAAAGCTATAGTCGAATTTTTGAACAATTTGATAATGTTCTAAAAAGGCAAATCCAACTGCTAAAAAGCTTAGCATCACAAATGTTTGTAATATCGTATGAAATAATTCAGGTGATATTATCTCTTGGTAATAGCGGAAAAATATAAAGAATAGCATCATTAAAATGGTTACAACTAAACCAATCCAATTAGTAGCTATGATAGATATGATTGCGCTATAAATAATAAACCCTAATAAGAAGGGGGCTTTGTATAAATGGTAAATAATTGGCGTAAGTTTACCCGTTAATAATAAAACTAAAAAATATAGAAAGAATATCATTAAAAACAGATAAAATGGTAAGAATATCGAAATCGATATAAAATAGATAGCCAATTCTTCGTTGGAAAAGCTTCGTATGCGATCCAACATTGTTATTTTTTTCATAGGAACTCCTCAAATCATTATAGTATCCCAGTAATTCTGGGAAATCTTTATTCATTATACAGTATCAAAGCGCAATTGAAAAGAGTTAGCATATTCTTAGTAGTAATAGTTGGTGGATAGTTCACAGTAAATAGATTTATGATAAAATAATATAAGGATAGTTCAACTATTCTAATAGTTAGTGAAGTAAGGGGTTTGTAAATGAGTTTAGAAGTGAGTCATAAAGACCAAGAGATATCTTTGGTACGAATTTTTAAGGAAAGTTTTTATATAAGCGCCTTTACATTTGGTGGTGGCTATGTGATGTTACCATTGATGCGTAATCGTTTTGTAGAGCAATTACATTGGATAGATGAAGAAGAAATGATGGATTTATTTGCAATTGCGCAAACGGCTCCAGGGGCAATGGCTGTGAATGCAGCGATTTTAATTGGATATCGGTTGAAAGGGTTGAAAGGTACTGTGGCTGCAATTGTAGCTACAGTCTTGCCGCCTTTAGTAATTATGACTTTGGTGTCATATTTTTACATTGCTTTTAGTCAAAATGTGATTATTGCCGCTGCTTTGCGTGGAATGCAGGCGGGAGTAGCAGCAATTATTGTCGATGTTGTGATTCGAATGGCGATGGATATTTTTAAGAAAAAATGGCTACCAGCGATAATTATTATGTTTGCCTCGTTTGTTGCGGTATATGTCTTTAAAGTGAATATTGCGATGGTGTTAATCTGTTCTAGTATATTAGGTTTAACATCAGAAAAGGTATGGCCTAAGAAAGAGGTGGATAATAAATGATTGCATTATGGGAATTATTTTTTAGTTATTTTAAGATAGGTATCTTTACATTTGGTGGTGGCTATGCAGCACTACCATTAATTCAAGAGGAAATCGTCCAAAATCGTGGCTGGATTACCATTCAAGAATTCAGTGATTTATTAACGATTTCTCAGATGACACCTGGTCCAATTGCCATTAATGCAGCTACCTTTGTGGGAGCGAAAGTGGCGGGTTTTCCAGGAGCAGTAATTGCGACATTAGGTTCGATTACGCCATCTTTGATGATTGTATTAACACTAGCTTATTTATATTATAAGTATAAAAATTTAACGGAAGTCCAATCGGTATTAAATTCACTCCATCCATCTATTGTAGCTTTTATTGCCTCAGCAGGTGTTACTTTAGTATTAGCTGCGACTTTCCCAGCTGATTTAAAAGGGGGAGTGGATATGTTTGCGGTCGTAGTGATGGCAATAGGTGTCTATATATTAAGAAAATATAAAATAGACCCGATTAAATATATGGTATTTTCTGGTATTTTAGGAGTGCTTTATTATGGCGTTTTTGTGTAGTGAGGTGGTATTATGAAGATAATTAAAAGACATCCATTACCTAGCGAGGAATTAGAGTGGATTGGTATTAATGAAGATTACTTTAAATGTTATCAATCTTATATTAATCGAGAAGCTCCAGGCTATTGTGGTAGTTACTCTGCCGCTGCTTTGACACATTATATTTTAAAAAATATTGAGCATTTGGAAGAAGTTTCAATGGAAAAGCTATTGCAGACATATCGCTTAATGATGGAAGATGTCTTATTATATCCTGGTACTTATTTATGGGATATTGCGCGTGGTTTGAAGGAAGTATTGGTAAAGGGATTTGGTTATCAGATTAAGTCGCATATTTTTTGTGAAAAAGTAGTGGTTGAACAATTGAGTAAAAAAGATCCTTTACCTGTTATTGTTGGTACGGTGGCTGTTTTAGGAAGTCCTTACCAGAATCATTGGGTAGTGGCTTATGCATATGCCAAGGACTCAAGTGGTAAGTTATGGTTTAAGATTTATGATAATCATGGACATTATAAAGCGATTATACCAGCAATTCAAACATTGCGTTGTTGTTATGTCGAGAAGTCAAGTATGGATAAAGGATAGGGGGATAATGATGAGAGAATACGATATTATTACAATTGGTGGCGGAAGCGGTGGTATTGCAACGATGAATCGTGCGGCAATGTATGGTGCTAAAGCGGCTGTTATTGAAGGGAATTTATTAGGCGGAACATGTGTTAATGTTGGTTGTGTTCCTAAAAAGATTATGTGGTATGGTGCACAAGTAACAGAAGCTATTAATAAATATAGTAGTGATTATGGTTTTGATATTCCAAAAGCGAAGATGGATTATCAAGTTTTTCGAGCAAATCGTGAAGCGTATATTGAACGTTCTCGCTCGTCTTATACACGTACATTTCAGAATAATCATATTGATGTAATTGAAGGCTATGCCAAATTTGTTGACAGTCATACTGTTGAAGTGAATGGTGAACTAATCACAGCTAAGCATATTGTAGTAGCACCTGGTGGACGTGCAGTGATTCCACAAATTAAAGGTTGTGAATTGGGTAAGACTTCAAATGATGTATTTGCTTTGGAAGAATTACCGCAGTCTGTTATTGTATTAGGAGCAGGATATATTGCCGTTGAATTAGCTGGCGTATTAGATAGTTTTGGTGTTAAGACTGATTTATGTGTTAGAAAGCATAAACCATTACGTGCCTTTGAAGACTATATTACCGATACTTTAGTAGAAATAATGGAACAAGATGGCCCACGATTACATACCTTTAAAGTTCCAGAAGAATTACAAAAAAATAGTGATGGTACAGTGACTGTTCGCTTTAAAGATGGTACTAGTTTAACTGCAGAAGAAGTTATTTGGGCGGTAGGACGTACACCAAATACAGATTATTTAGATTTAGAAAAAGCAGGTGTTGCCGTCACTCCAAAAGGTCATATTATTGTCGATGAGTATCAAAATACAAACGTGCCAGGAATTTATGCAATTGGTGATGTTACTGAAGCTAAAGAATTAACACCAGTTGCTATTAAAGCAGGGCGTACTTTAGCAGAGCGCTTATTTAATGGAAAAGTTGATGCTAAGATGGATTATTCATTAATTCCAACTGTTATTTTTTCACATCCTGCGATTGGAACTGTTGGTTTAACAGAAAAAGAAGCCATTGAAAAATATGGATCCCAAAAAGTAAAATGCTATACTTCAGGATTTACCTCAATGTATACTGCGTTAGCCGACCATCGTCAAGTATGTCGCTTTAAACTAGTAACTATGGGTGAAGAAGAATTAGTAGTTGGGTTGCATGGAATTGGTTATGGCGTTGATGAAATGATTCAAGGATTTGCAGTTGCAATGAAGATGGGTGCGACAAAAGCTGATTTTGATGCAACAGTGGCAATTCATCCAACAGGTTCAGAAGAATTTGTGACAATGAGATAAATTTATAAGAAAGTATACCTTATAAGATTGCTAGTAGAGTGATTTTATAAGGTTTTTTAGTGAGAAAATAGTGCATAACTCATTTTATAGTATAGAAGTAAAGGAATTTGTTAAGAATGTATATAGTTGATTGACCTTCTAAGGATTAGTGATATAATGAGAATAAGTTCACGAAATCAAAAGGAGCGTATGTACATGAACAAGATTACTAAAGATGTTTTGAACACACTGTTACATCATACAGTCAACACACAACGAGAATTAGTCGAAAAAACAGGCTATTCATTAGGAAGTGTGAATCGTTCGGTGAAAATTTTACAAGAAGAAAATTATATAAATGAAGACTTAAGTATTAATCAACAAGCTAAAGAATTAGCAACTAGTTTAGCACCAGAAAAAGCTATTATTTTAGCGGCTGGATTTGGGATGCGTATGGTACCAATTAATACGCAAACACCAAAAGGTTTACTAGAAATTAATGGTGAGCCGTTAATTGAACGTTTGATTAAACAATTGCATGAAGTTGGTGTGAAGGATATTAGTATTGTGGTTGGTTTTATGAAGGAGCAATATGAATATTTAATTGATTTATATCAAGTAGAATTGGTCGTTAATTCAGATTATGCTGAAAAGAATAACTTACATTCAATGAATTTAGTTGTTGATAAGATTTCTAATACGTATATTATGCCATGTGATATTTGGTGTCAGGAAAACCCATTTTCGAATCAGGAATTATATTCATGGTATATGGTTAGCGATCAATTAGATTTTGAAAGTGAAGTAATGGTGAATCGCAAACAAAAATTAGTTAAAGTGGAAGACAATGGCAATAAAATGATTGGTATTAGTTATATTACCCAAGAAGATGCCCCAGTAATTTGTAAAAAAATTAGTTCCTTAGATAAAAAAGCTGCGTATTATGATGCATTTTGGGAAGCAGCTTTATATCGTCGCGGCCGTATGGTTTTAGAAGCAAAAGTAGTTGATAGTACAAAAGTATTTGAGATTAATACTTATGAGCAATTGCGTGAATTAGATAGCCAATCAAATCACTTAAAATCAGATGCCATTACGATTATTAAAGAAGCTTTAGGGGTTGAGGAAGAAGAGATTGTTGAGATTACGGTCTTGAAAAAAGGGATGACGAATCGTTCGTTCTTATTTACAGCTAAAGGTACCAAATATATTATGCGCATTCCTGGTGAAGGTACTGACCAAATGATTAATCGTTGTGAAGAAGCCAATGTTTATCATAAGATTGCTGATAAAGATATTTGTGATACAATCAATTATATCGATCCTGATACTGGTTATAAAATCACTGAATTTTTAGAAGGTGCACGTGTATGTAATATTGATCATATTGATGATGTGAAAGCTTGTATGCAACGTTTGCGTAGTTTCCACGAAATGGAATTAATAGTTGATCACCGTTTTGATTTATTTGGGCAAATTGAATTTTATGAATCATTATGGAATGGTACACCATCAATGTATAAAGATTATCAAAAAACGAAAAAACATGTTTTAAGCTTACAAAAATTTGTGGAAGCTAATTGTCCAAAAGAGATTTTGGTTCACTTAGATGCAGTCCCAGATAACTTCTTATTTGTACCAACTGCGGATGGACATGAAGAAGTTCGTTTAATTGACTGGGAATATGCAAGCATGCAAGATCCGCATGTTGATATTGCGATGTTTGCGATTTATGCTTTATATAATCGTCAACAAACAGATATGTTAATTGATCAATACTTTACTGAAGGTTGCGACCCACTTGTACGTATTAAAATTTATGCATATATGGCAATTGCAGGTCTTTTATGGAGTAACTGGTGTGAATATAAAGCACAATTAGGAGTGGAATTTGGTGAATATTCATTGCGTCAATATCGTTATGCTAAAGAGTACTATGCGATTGTGAAAGAAGAATTGAAGAAATTAGAAGAATTGAAGAAGTTAGAAGAATTATAAACTAGGGGAGTCTTTTATGAACACAGTAAAAAAAGCGATTATTATGGCAGCTGGAACAGGTTCGCGTCTTCAACCTGTCACATTTACAACACCTAAACCAATGGTAAAAGTTAATGGTAAACGAATGATTGATACGGTTATTGAAGCTTTATTAGCTAATGATATTAGAGAGATTTATGTAGTGGTTGGCTATTTAAAAGAAGCATTCCAAGAATTGGTGAAAGATTTCCCGATGGTGACCTTAATTGATAATCCATATGCAGATACTTGTAATAATATCTCATCATTATATGTCGCAAGAGAACATTTAGGCGATACGATTATTATGGATGGTGATCAAATTATTTATAATCAAGAGATTTTACATAAAGATTTTGATCGCTCTGGGTATAGTTGTACTTGGGCTGAAGAAGAGACTGATGAGTGGTTATTAAGTGTTAATCAAGAGGGTGTAGTTACTTCATGTCGTCGTGATGGCGGAGAAAAAGGTTGGCAATTATATAGTGTCTCACGTTGGAATAAAGAAGATGGTGAGAAGTTGAAAGTTCATTTAGAATATCAATTTGACGTTTTGAAAAATCGCCAAATTTACTGGGATGATGTAGCTTTGTTCTGTCATCCAGAAGACTATCAATTAGGTATTTATCAAATGGAACTGGGAGATTTAGTAGAAGTTGATAATTTATCTGAGTTACAAGAGCTAGACTCAAGTTACAAAGGATTAGAAAGACCAATTAAATAATAGTAATAAAAAAGGATTGAGGAATTTCCCCAATCCTTTTTTATGTTTTTAGTTGATTTCAGTGACGGTGAAGTTGGTACCTTTTAAGGCGTTTTGGTAATCGTCTTTTGTTAGAGCTTTTGAAGTAGTGATGGTTACTTCATTATTTTCGATATTGACTGCGATATTTTCAATATTTGCTAAAGTAGAGAAGCGTTCGGTAATGGTATTTGCACAGTTTTGGCAGTGGATAGTTTCGATAGTTAAAGTTTGTGTCATGGTTGTTTCCTCCGATGTTTTTAGATTTGTTATGACGAAATTAGTATCCTGTAGTGCTTGTTGGTAATCGTCTTTTGTTAGAGCTTTTGACGTTGTAACAGTTACTTCATTATTTTCGATATCAACTGCGACGTTTTCAACACTTGTTAAAGTAGAGAAGTGTTCGGTAATAGTATTAGCACAGTTTTGGCAGTGGATAGTTTCGATTGTTAATACTTGTGTCATGATTGGTGTTGCATGTTCTGTAGATTCAGTAGTTGTTACAGTGCCATCTTTAAGTTCGCTTTCTTGTTGGGCGATGACTTTAATCTCATTATCTTCAGTATGGACATTCGTTAAAGCAACGGTTTTTGGTTGGAATTTTCTTAAGCGTAAAGCATTTAAGACAACGGATACTGAACTGAAGCTCATTGCTAAGCCACCGATCATTGGGTTTAGTAACGGTCCACCAAATAAGTACAATAAGCCCATTGCGATTGGGATACCGATTGTATTATAGGCGAAGGCCCAGAATAAGTTTTGTTTGATGTTTTTAATGGTTGCACTACTTAATTGAATAGCGGTTACGACATTTTGTAAATCATCATTCATTAATACAAAGTCGGCTGATTCAATGGCGACATCAGTTCCTGAGCCAATTGCGATTCCAAGGTCAGCTTGTGTTAAAGCTGGAGCGTCATTGATTCCATCACCAACCATAGCGACAGTGCGACCTTCTTTTTGGTATTGTTTCACAATTCGGGCTTTATCTTTTGGTAAGACATTGCTGACAACTTCTGTGATATGTGCTTGTTGGGCGATGGCTTTGGCTGTTAAGGCTTGGTCACCAGTTACCATTACGACATTTAAGCCCATTGCTTGTAAGGTTAGAACAGCTGAAGCACTTGTTTGTTTGATTGTATCACTAATTGCGATTACCCCGATGACTGTTTGTTCATTGGCAATGTAGATAACGGTTTTACCAACATTTGATAAAGGTGTTGTTTGTTGTGTTACGTTAGCGGTTGTGATATTTTCTTGGTTCATAAAACGTTCATTACCGATAATAATTTTTTCATTTTTGTAGATTCCTTGGACACCATTCCCTGGTAAAACTTTAAAATCAGTGACAGCTGCTAAATGAATATCTTGTTCTTGGGCTTTTAATAAAATTGCTTTTGAAAGTGGGTGTTCAGAATATTGTTCAATTGATGCAGCTAATTGTAATAATTCTTTTTCTGGGTAGTCTTTTGTTAATGGTAAGATGTCTGTTACAACTGGTTTCCCTTGTGTGATGGTACCGGTTTTGTCGAAAATAATGGTATCAATTTTATGAGCAATTTCTAACGCTTCACCGGATTTGATGAGGATACCATGTTTGGCACCTTGACCTGTTCCGACCATAATAGCAGTTGGTGTAGCTAGTCCTAAAGCACATGGACAAGCGATAATTAAGACTGCGATAAAGATAGATAAGACGAAGCTAATGGGTTCTTGTCCAATGAAGTACCATGCTAAGGCGGCGATGAAGGCTAAACTAATAACAGTTGGTACAAAATAATGCGCAACGGTATCGGCTAATTTGGCAATTGGCGCTTTTGAACCTTGAGCATCTTCAATTAAATGGATGATTTGTGCTAAGGTAGTGTCATTTCCGACTTTAGTAGCTTGGTATTCAATGACGCCTGTTGTATTAATAGTAGCGCTAACGATTGGGTCGCCAATATTTTTTGAAACAGGCATGCTTTCACCAGTAATCATAGATTCATCAACGGAAGTATGGCCTTTTGTTAGCACGCCATCGACAGGCATTTTTTCGCCAGCTTTTACGAGAATAGTATCGCCGACTTGAAGTTCTTCTGTTTTAATGACTTTAGTTTCTCCATCAACGATAATAGTTGCTTCATCGGGAGCTAATTCCATTAATGACTGGATTGCTTGTGATGTTTTATTTTTGGCTTTGTTTTCAAAATATTTTCCTAGAGAAATTAAAGCGATAATAACAGCAGTTGATTCAAAGTATAATTGGTGTACATAATGTTCTTGACCATTAATGATTTGAATTGTTGCATACATACTATAAATAAATGCAGAGCTAGTACCAATTGCGACTAAACTTTCCATACTTGGGTGTAAACTGATTAAATTTTTAAAGCCTTTTTTATAAAGCTTACGACCAATAATCATCACTGGGACAGCTAAACATAATTGAACTAGCGCAAAAGCTAATGGATTGTTAGTTGGAGTAATAGCATTTGGAATAGGTAAACCCATCATTGACCCCATTGAAATGTATAATAAAGGAATCGTGAAAATAAACGCTAATATTAATGTTTTACGTTGGCGTTCTAACTTTTCTAAGCGTTGGTTGATAAATTCTTTTTTATCTTCACTAGTAATCGTATTGTCCATTAATTTGGCAGAGTAACCAATTTGGCTAATAGCATAACAAACTTGATCAATAAATTCTTGGCCACTTTCTTCAGTTGTAATGGTTAATTTTTCGGTGGCTAAGTTAACGGAAGCTTTTTTTACTCCGGGTATTTTTTTAGCAGTATCTTCAACGTTTCCTGAGCAACTTGCGCAACTCATTCCGTCAATTTTAAATGTATAAGTATTCATTATTTTTCCTCCCTTTCTTTTGCGTGACAATGACAGCTGCATTGCCCAATTGGACAGCCACATTCTAATTGGGCAACAGCCGTTTGTTTTTTTTCCTCTAGTATGGCTTCTAGATAAGCTAGTTGACGTTTGGTGAAGGGTCTTTTTTCGATAAATTCACCTAATAATTGTTCTTTTTTATTAGCACAAATGTTATCAAATAAATAATCCATTTCACGAGTGAGATGCTCATGTTCACTAATTAAGGCCACATATTGATAGGGCCTTTTTTTATTTGTAATGGCGATACAATTTTTCTTTTGTAATCGCGTAATTAATGTTTTGATAGTTGAGGTCTTCCAAGCATATTTTTGGGTTAAGACTTCAATAATATAATTTGAAGTGGTACCTGGATTCGCCCAAATAACACGCATCACTTGCCATTCAGCTTTACTGATAGTAGTGTCGTTCAAAGTGCATCAACTCCTTTCTTTAATTGACTCTAACTAAAGTTTACAACTGTAGATTTAAAATGTCAACTATAAAAACTGGTACTTTATTTAGTGGTTCTATTAACAACAGGCACAATATATGGTATTATCTCTTCATGGTTACAAGAGTATATTTGTTGAATAGTTGTAGTTTAGTCGGTATAATGGGGTAATGACAAAAAGAGAACATATTTTAGATAGATAAAATGACAAAGGACGGGATTAGATGAAAGTAGTATATATGTCTTTAACAGGGCAAACACGTAGATTTGTAGCAAAGCTTGAGATGGATTCGCTTGAAATTCATCCAGATAATGCCTTCCAAGAAATTTTTGAGCCATTCATTATCATTGTGCCAACATATGATATAGAAGTAACAGAGATTATGAATGATTTTATTGAGACTGGCAATAACCATTCATTTTTACGTGGAGTAGCAGGCAGTGGCAATTTGAATTTTGATAATTTATTTTGTTATACAGCTAAGGATTTAGCAAAAGAGTATCAAGTACCATTAATTCACTGTTTTGAGTTTCAAGGGACAGACGAAGATGTAAAATTTATAAAGGAAAAGGTGAGTGCACTTGGATAAACCAAAATTAGTTAATAAGAACCATGAAGTAACTTATTTTGCTTTAAATAATGAATTGAATCGACCAATTAATGGTAAGATTCCTTTAGAAAAAGATAAGGAAGCTGTTAGGGCATTCTTTTTAGAACACGTAAATCCAAATACGGTATTTTTCTATACTTTAGATGAGAAGTTAGATTATTTAATAGAACATGATTATTTAGAAGAAGAGTTTTTAGCAAAATATTCGCGTGATTTTGTAAAAGAATTAATGCAATCAACTTATCAAAAGAAATTTCGTTTTAGATCATTTATGGCGGCTTTTAAATTTTATAAACAATATGCTTTAAAAACAGATGATGGAGAGCGTTATTTAGAACGTTTTGAGGATCGTATTGTTTTTAATGCATTATATTTAGCAGATGGCAATGAGCAATTAGCGAGAGATTTAGCAGAAGAAATGATTCATCAACGCTATCAACCAGCAACGCCAACTTTTTTAAATGCTGGGCGCAAACGTCGTGGAGAATTGGTATCGTGCTTTTTGGTGCAAGTGACAGATGATATGAATAGCATTGGTCGTACGATTAACTCAGCACTGCAATTATCACGAATTGGTGGTGGTGTGGGTGTTAGTTTATCTAATATTCGTGCGGCTGGTGATCCAATCAAAAAAATCGAAAATGCTTCAAGTGGTGTTGTGCCAATTATGAAATTATTAGAAGATAGCTTTAGTTATTCTAATCAATTAGGACAAAGAAATGGTGCTGGAGCAGTTTACTTAAATGTATTCCACCCAGATATTGTATCGTTTTTATCAACTAAAAAAGAAAATGCGGATGAGAAGATTCGTGTGAAAACTTTATCGCTAGGATTAGTCGTTCCAGATAAGTTTTATCACTTAATTAAAGCCGATGATATGATGTATTTATTCAGTCCTTATGATGTAGAACGTGAATATGGTGTGCCATTTTCATATGTGGATATTACGAAAGAGTATGACAATTTAGTGAATAATCCTAATATCCGCAAATCAAAAATTCGTGCCCGTGAATTAGAACAAGAAATCAGTAAATTACAACAAGAATCCGGTTATCCTTATATTATTAATATCGATACGGCAAATCGAAATAATCCAATTGACGGTAAAATTATTATGAGTAATTTATGTAGTGAAATCTTGCAAGTACAAGAACCATCTGTTATTACCAATAGTCAAGAATATGAAGTATTAGGTACAGATATTAGTTGTAATCTAGGCTCAACAAATATTGTGAATATGATGCAGTCGCCTAATTTTGAAAAATCAATTACAACAGCTGTACGTGCTTTAACCTTTGTAACAGATCATTCAGATATTGATGCTGTACCAACTGTAAAAAATGGTAATCGTAAAGCTCATACAATCGGTTTAGGTGCGATGGGATTACATACTTTCTTTGCATTGAATCAAATGGAATATGGCTCACCTGAATCAATTGAAGCGACTGATTTATATTTCCGTTTATTAAACTTTTATACATTAAAAGCAAGTAACCAGATTGCTAAAGAGCGTGGTATTATGTTTGATGGTTTTGAAAAATCACAATATAAAACAGGTGAATATTTCACACCATATTTAGCAGAAGATTGTGTGATTCAATTTGAAAAGAATCAAGAAATATTTGCTGATTTACCAGTACCAACGAAAGCAGATTGGCAAGCACTAAAAGAAAGTGTAGCAGAATTTGGTTTATACCACCAAAATCGTCTAGCGGTTGCGCCAACGGGTTCTATTAGTTATGTGAATGAGACTTCAGCCAGCTTGCATCCGATTACTCGATTAATTGAAGAACGTCAAGAAAAGAAAACTGGAAAGACATATTATCCTGCACCTTATCTATCAAATGAGACGCTACCATATTATAAATCTGCTTATGATATTGATATGCGTAAGGTGATTGATGTCTATGCAGCTGCCCAAAAACATATTGACCAAGGAATGAGTATGACATTATTTATGCGTGCAGAGCTTCCAGAAGGGATGTATCCTTGGAAAGACGGTCGTACCAATAAAATGACAACTAGAGATTTAAATATCTTACGTAATTATGCTTGGCATAAAGGTTTGAAATCAATTTATTATGTTCGTACATTTACAGAAAATAATGAAGAAATCGGTAGTAATGCATGTGAAAGCTGTTCAATTTAATCAAAAGGGTGTGAAAATGTGGAAGAAATAAATGAAAAATATATTGCCATTAACTGGAATGAAATAGAAGATATGATTGATAAATTAACTTGGGAAAAGTTAACAGAACAATTTTGGCTTGATACACGAATTCCTTTATCAAATGATTTAGATGATTGGCGTATGCTAACACAAAAAGAACGTGATATGATTGGGAAAGTCTTTGGTGGATTAACACTTTTAGATACCTTACAATCGCAAGATGGCGTAGATGTGATTCGTAGTGATGTCCGTACGCAGCATGAAGAAGCCGTTTTAAATAATATTCAATTTATGGAGTCGGTTCATGCTAAGAGTTATTCTTCTATTTTTAGTACATTAAATACTAAGTCTGAAATTGAAGAAATATTTGCCTGGACGAATGCTAATCCTCGCTTGCAATGGAAAGCCAATCGTATTAATGAAATTTATCAAAACGGCACAGCGTTACAGAAAAAAGCTGCTAGTGTTATGTTAGAGACATTCTTATTCTATTCAGGATTTTTTGCGCCGTTATGGTATTTAGGTAATAATAAATTAGCCAATGTTGCGGAAATTATAAAGTTAATTATTCGGGATGAATCTGTTCATGGGACATATATTGGCTATAAATTTCAAATTGGCTATAATCAATTACCGAGTGAGGAACAAGAAGTATTAAAAAATTGGATTTTCCAAAATATTTATGAATTGTATACCAATGAAAGTAAATATGTAGAAGAATTATATGATGGTTTAGGATGGAGTGAAAAAGTAAAAGTCTTTATCCGTTATAACGCCAATAAAGCGCTACAAAATTTAGGCTTTGATCCATTATTTCCAGAGACTGCTGCAGATGTAGATCCAATTGTTATGAATGGTATTTCAACAGGAACAAGTAATCATGACTTCTTCTCACAAGTTGGTAATGGTTATTTATTAGGTTCAGTTGAAGCAATGAGTGATGAAGATTACATAAAATGGCAATAAGATTAAAACAGATTAAAAAAAGATTAAAAATGTTATGTTTTACGATTGACAAAGAGCGTTTTCAGTTGTAAGATTACAACAACCTAGTGAAAACTTACTCTTTTAAGCATAAACAGAGTATCAGGATAAATCAATGCACAAATATAATATATGAAGCGATGAATGGATAAGTAAGCATAGTCGAACTGTTAAAGAGAACTCGGATGGTGAGAAAGAGTACAGTAAGCGTGTCTGAAAATGGTCCTGGAGCTACAATGGTGATGAAGCCATTGCGGGGTTGTGTCCGATATCAACACAAGAGTATCTTGCGAGCATTATGACTAGTGATGTACTTTTTGAGCTATCAGTTGTGAAGCTGATAGGAACTAGAGTGGTAACACGAACCTTTCGTCTCTAGCCTGATAAGGGCTTGGGAGGGAAGGTTTTTTTTATGGGGAAATATAATAAAAGGAGGGAAAAAGATGAATGGTAAAAAGAAATTAGTCGTAGGGTTAATTAGTATGGTGATGGGTGTATTAAGTGCTTGTGGTGGACCGATAGAAACCCCTGAAAATGTGATTACAGTGATTGCTTCACCAGTTCCGCATACTGAAATCTTAGAGGCAGCTAAACCAATATTAAAAGAAAAAGGTTATGATTTAGAAATTACGATTGTGAATGACTATCAAACTCCAAATCGAATTGTAGCGGATGGTTATGCGGATGCGAATTATTTTCAACATTCACCCTATTTGGAATTATTCACCAAAGAAAACAATTTAGATTTAGTTAGTGTGGGGAATGTTCATTTGGAACCAATGGCAGTGTATTCAAAAAAGTATCGAAGTTTAACGGATTTACCAGATAATGCTGTCGTATATGCTTCTACTAGTGTGGCGGATATTGGGCGTTGTATTGATTTCTTTGTGCAAGCAGGTTTGATGGAAGTATGCGATGGAGTAACAGCTGTAGATGCTAGGCTAGAAGATATTATCTCTAATCCCAAACAGATTGAGATTAAACCTGAGATTGCGCCGGAATTTTTAGTAACAACTTATCAGCAAGAAGAAGGCGATGCGGTAATTATTAATGCGAACTTTGCCATTGATGCGGGACTTTCACCAACGAGAGATGCGATTGCAGTTGAGTCATCTAATTCACCATATGCTAATTTAGTTGCGGTTAGACCGGAATCAGTCGATAAAGAAAAGATTAAAGTGTTAATGGACGTCTTACAAAGCCAGGAAATTAAAGATTATATCAAAGAAAGTTATCCAGATGGTTCAATCTTACCAGCTGAATAAAGGCAAGGGAAGTGCGAGAGCAAAAAGAGAAAATAAAACGAAAAAACGTTTTAAACTAATATAAATGGAGAGGAGCACAAAGATGATTAGAGTAAAAGATGTTTCAAAAGTGTATCAGACGTCACAAGGAGCAGTAACAGCTGTTGATCATGTATCTTTAGAAATTGGAAAAGGTATGATTTATGGGATTATTGGCTTTTCAGGTGCAGGGAAAAGTACTTTAGTCAGAATGGTTAATGGTTTGGAAAGCGTAACAAGTGGTAGTATTTGGGTAAATGATAAAGATATCGTACAATTATCACAAAAAGAATTATTACAAGCTCGCTTAAAAATAGCGATGATTTTTCAACATTTTAATCTTTTATGGTCACGTACCGTTGAAGAAAATATTAGCTTTCCTCTAGAAATTGCGGGTATGAAAAAAGTCGAGCGTCAAAAACGTGTAGCAGAATTAGTGCAATTAGTAGGTTTACAAGGGCGCGAAAAGTCTTATCCAGCCCAATTATCAGGTGGTCAAAAACAACGTGTTGGGATTGCCCGTGCTTTGGCGAATAATCCGGAAGTCTTATTATGTGATGAAGCAACGAGCGCCTTAGACCCGAAAACAACAGATGATATATTAGCTTTATTAGCAAAGATTAATCGTGAATTAGGCTTAACGATTGTGATGATTACTCATGAGATGCAAGTGGTCAGTAAGATTTGTCATAAAGTAGCGGTAATGGAAAACGGACGTGTGATTGAAGAAGGTGCGGTAGTTGATGTTTTTCGTAATCCACAACATCAAGTGACAAAACAATTTGTTGGTAGTGAACGACATGAAGAGAATTTAGAAGAAGTCTTAACGCAATTAGGAGATGGCTTAAAAGGTGGAACTTTAGTACGTTTGAATTACTTTGGTCATGAGACTGCTGATGGTATTTTGGCAGATGTGATTCGTGAATTTAATGTGGGGATGTCAATTATTCAAGGAAGTGTGCAAATTACGCAAGAAGGGCCATTGGGTAATTTACTAGTATTAGTGGAAGCAGAAGGTCCTCGTCTAGGTGAGATGATTAAAGTATTTGAAAAAGGTCGTGTATCAGTGGAGGTGATTGAAGATGAACGTATTTAATGTTGTGTTTGCGAGTAATATATTATCATTTGACAATGTTTTGTGGGGGGATGTTTATAAAGCGACTTTAGAGACGTTACATATGACGGTGGTATCGACAATCTATGTATTTGTGATTGGCTTAGTGCTAGGGATTTTATTATATGTAACAGATGAAAATCATGCATGGGAAAATAAATTTGTACACGGTGCTTTATCATTTGTGGTAGATATTTTCCGTTCAATTCCATTTGTTATTTTGATTGTATTATTAATTCCTGTGACTAAGGTGTTGGTTGGAACAATGTTAGGACCTAAAGGAGCAATTCCAGCTTTAATTATTAGTGCTGCACCATTTTATGCTCGCCTAGTATCGATTGCTTTAAATGAGATTCCAGTAGGGGTTGTCGAAGCGGCTGAATCAATGGGGGCAACAACTTTGAAAATTATTTGGAAAGTCTTAATTCCTGAAGCATTGCCGGCTTTGATTTCTGGGATTACGGTTACGGCGATTGCCTTAATTGGTGCGACTGCTGCTGCGGGTGTTATTGGTTCTGGTGGTTTAGGAACTTTAGCGTATTTGATTGGTTATACTCGTAATAAGCAAGATATCGTCTTAGTAGCAACGGTGATGATTTTGATATTAGTTTTTGTGATTCAATTGATGGGTGATTATTTTACGAAACGTGTAGATAAGCGTTAATTAAATTTCCTCTTTTTTATAAAATCATGTATGATAGATAAGATAAGTCTGAAAAGGGGAGAAAGTAATGATTATACAAGGTGAAGGTATTTATTTTGAATGGAGCTTTGAAGAGCTAGTGCAAGGTGAATATATTAAAAATCGTATTCAAACAGAGATTGATAGTCACACAGTAAATCAAATTAATACAAGTTTAACAACAACTCAATTAGAAAATTTATTAACTAGTTGGGAACAAGTGAGTAGTGGTGAATTAGATTGGTATCATTCAGATTTTAAAGATTCTGGCTTATCTCTTAATCTTGAACGTGGAGCAGAAGCAATTTATTTAGTAATTGAAGTGACGGAAGAAGTTATTCAAACGAATCCAACGACAACAATCGGTATTGATTTATTAACGTTAACGCAAGAAGGCTTAGTAGAAGACAATCTATCAGAACAAGCTAAGTCAGAACAAGCGCAATTATTTGAATTAGAAGTCGAATTAACATCTGAGGAATTAACTGATTTTATTAGTGATATTAAAGATAATTATGATGTATTATAAAAAATAAAACGTCTAAACCCATTATTTAGTGGATTTAGGCGTTTTTTGTTTGTAGCTTTTGTAAAGTTCTTGGTATTTTTGGGTTTCTGAACTTAATTTGTTTGATAAGATAATTCCTCTTTTTTTAGGAGGATTTAATTGTGCTAGCCAATCTTCTATCGATGGTAATTCAAATTTCGGCAGAGATTTTGCTAGGTCGGCACTCCATTCTTGGTAATCAATCGATAATAGTGTCCAAGCAACACGCATTAGCATTTCTTGTTCAGTCTTATCGAGTTTCTTTTTATTTTTTAGGAATAAATTTAAGCGCTTAGGGAAATTATTAGCTAAATCTTCTAATGTTTCTGAGCCGGTTGAATATAATAAATCAAAAAAAGTATCCCAAAAGTTAGCTAGTTCTTCTTCTGATAGGGTATCGGTCCAAGTTTTGAACATGCGGTCAATGCGATGGCTACGTTTGGTAACATCATCTAAATAAATAAAGTTCCCATTTTCAATTTGCCAACTAAAGGCGCTATGTTGCATTAACCCACGTGCATTACTTTTAATAACATTATGTGGGCGATCGCGGTCTAAAAACATCCCAACAACAGAATCTTGTGGTAAGTAGGCTTTAACTTTTGCTTTAATGGATTGGTATTTATTGCTTTTAATTTGTGAAGGGTGTAACCCAGGTGAATCAAAACAATAAACAGCTTCAATTCGGTCTTGGTAGGCTTTATCAATTGCATACGCTGCATATAAAGATAGATTTCCGCCCTTTGAATGTCCTGTAATTTGGAAAGTATCAGTAGATGTATCCATCACTTTTTTTAGATAATTGCGAGCAGAAGTTTGTGCGGGTACTTCAGTCATATAGGTCATATTGGAATCTTCTTTCCAACCAACTAAATTATCATCCGTTCCACGAAAAGCTACGATGGAAGTGTCTTGATCGAGTTTATAAGCAACGGCACAAAATTGTTTTTCATGATCTAAGTTAATATCATTTACATAGCCATACAAAATAATATCTTGAAATCTTTTGGATGAGGTTAAGGCATCGATTAAATCAACACGCTCATGCGTTAACATAAACCAAGTCGCCCATTCATCTTCCTCTTGTTTTTTTCTAAAATTTTTAACCGGTTCTTGGAACTCCCCGATGGCAATACCATGATGAACATCTAAAGCATAGGGAACAATCGAATCAAAAGGTAGATAGGATAATTCCGTTAAAACGAGCATATCCACATGATTAAAGGGCTGTTCTTTAAAGGTGAGCTGTTTCGTTTCTTCGATATAGTCAAGCATATTTGGCATATAATCACTCCCTTGTAATTAAGATTGATACACCTAACCCACCGCCAATACATAATGAGGCGATACCTGTTTTTTTATCTTGGCGAATTAATTCATGTAATAAAGTTACTAAAATTCTAGCGCCTGATGCTCCAATTGGGTGACCTAAAGCAATTGCGCCACCGTTGACATTGATTTTTTCATCAGGGATTTCTAAAGTATTTTTAACGGCTACGCTTTGAGCAGCAAATGCTTCGTTTATTTCAAATAAGTCAATATCATCAATAGTTTTATTAGCTTTGTTTAATAGACTATTAATGGCATCAATTGGTGATACACCCATAATACTTGGGTCAATACCTACTTCAGCGTAATTTTCAATAGTTGCTAGGATTTCTATACCTAATTCTTCAGCTTTTTGACGGCTCATTAAGACTACAGCTGCTGCGCCATCATTAATACCAGATGAATTACCCGCTGTTACGCTACCGTCTTTTTGGAAGGCTGGGCGTAATTTTGCTAAGGATTCTTTAGTAGTAGTTGGACGGATAAATTCATCATCTTGGAAGATAAAATCTTCGCTGCGACGTTGTGGAATAGCAACAGGTGTGATTTCTTCTTTAAAACGGCCATCAGTTTGAGCTTGTGTGGCACGCATTTGGGACTGTAAAGCATAATTGTCTTGTTCTTCACGAGTGATATGATACATTTGGGCAACTTTTTCAGCTGTTAATCCCATTGATTCTTGGCTAAAAGCATCGGTTAAGCCATCATGAAATAATGAATCTACCATAGTAACATTTCCAGCTTTAACTCCAAAACGTTGGTTAAATAGATGAGGAGCTAGTGACATATTCTCGCATCCTCCAGCAACGATTACTTGGCTATCACCTAAACGAATGGATTGGACAGCTAAGATTAAGGCTTTTAGACCTGAACCGCAAACCTCATTAATGGTCATTGCTGTGGTTGTTAATGGTAAATGAGCATTTAAAGCAATTTGGCGAGCAGGATTTTGCCCTAAGCCTGCTTGTAAAACATTACCAAAAATTACTTGATCAATCATTTCTTCTTTTAAGCCAGCTTTTTTAATGGCAGCAGAAGTAACGAGTGTGCCTAATTTAATAGCGGGAATTTCTTTTAAACTTCCACCAAACTTTCCGATAGGGGTTCTTGTGGCACTAACAATAACGACATCTTGTAACATATATTTCTCCTTTATGATAACTAATAATGAATTATTAGCAGTTTTTTTTGATATATAAAACATTGTACGACAGAATTATCCCAAAAGTGTACTGATTTATCTTAATAAATGTTTAAGTTTTTTATAAATCCCTATAAATATTAGTAATATAATTTGTGTCAAGTGCTCATTTTTGCTACTATAATACGTGCTTAGTATGTTTTTTAGATAGAAAAAATAAATTAAATTATTGATAAATAAGGGAGAAAATTATGAATATAGGAATTGATAAGATTGGCTTTTATGTACCACCATTTGTATTAGATATGGAAGACTTAGCAGTGGCGCGTCAAGTAGAGCCTGCTAAATATACAATTGGAATTGGTCAAAGTAAAATGGCAGTAGCGCCAATTACCCAAGATATTGTTTCAATGGCAGCTAATGCGGCAAGTATGATTTTAACACAAGAAGATAAAGAAGCGATTGATATGGTCTTATTTGGAACAGAAACTGGGATTGACCAATCAAAATCTGCAGCAGTTTATATGCAAAGTTTATTAGGATTATCAAATCGTATTCGTTGCGTAGAATTAAAACATGCTTGTTATGGTGCAACAGCCGCATTGCAATTAGCAAAAGCGCATGTTGCATTGAATCCAGAAGCAAAAGTATTAGTGATTGCAAGTGATGTAGCCAAATATGGTTTACAAAGTGGCGGTGAACCAACGCAAGGTGCTGGAGCAGTGGCGATTTTAGTGGCGAAAGATCCTCATGTATTAACGATTGATCAAGAGACAAGTCTGTTTTCTGATGATGTGATGGATTTCTGGCGTCCAAACGATTGTCCATATCCATGTGTTGATGGAAAATTCTCAAATGAACAATATATGCGTTTCTTTGCGGAAGTGTGGCAAGACTATCGTGATCGTTTTAATAGTCAATTATCAGATTTCGCGGCAGTTTGTTTCCATTTACCATATAGCAAAATGGGCTTAAAAGCATTCAAACCATTCTTAGCAGAAGAAGAGGAAGAACTGAGCGCACGTTTATTAGAACGTTACCAAATCTCCACTCAGTATAATCGCCAAATTGGGAATGTTTATACAGGCTCATTGTTTGTTGGCTTTGTATCATTATTAGAAAATTGTCAAGAGTTAACAGCTAATGATAAAATTGGTTTCTTTAGTTATGGTTCAGGTGCAGTAGGGGAATTCTTTACGGGTCATTTAGTAGAAGACTATGAAAAATACTTATATACAGACAACCATCAAGCTCTATTAGCTAATCGCAAACCACTTAGCGTAAAAGAATATGAACAAATCTTTATGGATATGGTGGATGAATCAACTAGCGACCAAGACTTTTCAGATCGCCAAGATGCTAGTCTTGTGACATTGCGTGGTATTAAAGATCAAAAACGTATTTATCAAGTAAAATAACAGTAAATACCAAGTCGAGTAGCAGCGTTTATAACTGTTTCACTCGACTTTTTTTAAGGTTTTACATTAATTTTAGAATTGTTTGATTTTATCATGGTATAATGTATCAGATAAATAAATTTAGGAGGAAATTATGAAAGATATACGAGCGAATGCTTTTGCGAATATGTTAGTAAAATTATTAAATATTGTCTTCCCATTAATAACGACGGCTTATCTATCGCGGGTGTTAAGTAAACCATTGTATGGGGAGTTTAATATAGCTAATACCTATTTGAATTTATTTGTGCCATTTGCTACTTTTGGTGTTTATAATTATGGGATTCGGGAAATCAGTAAAGTAAAGGATAATAAAGATAAGATTAATCATATGTTTTCAGCATTGTTTTACGTTTCAGTGGGCTGTACCTTAATTACAACATTATTATTTTTAGGTTGTATTCCTTTATATACAGCTAGCCCTAATGTACGAATGTTAATCTATATTTTAACCATTCAATTAGTATCGCAAATGTTTTATATCGAGTGGATGAATGAAGCGTTTGAAGATTATAGCTTTATTTTCTATAAAACCTTTATTTTTAGAATTATTATGTTAGTAAGTATTTTTATGTTTGTTAAAAAAAGTGATGATATTATGATTTATGCATTAATTTTATCGCTTAGTCATTTAGGGAATTATCTAGCAAGTTTTATTTGGATTAAGCGTTCAGTGAAGTTTGTTAAGGTGAAGTTATCATTTTATAAACGCTTGTATCGTCCATTGATTGGATTATTCTTATTAGCAAATGCAAATATGCTTTATACATTATTAGACAGAACATTTATTGCACGTGTAGGGATACCAGAAGATGTGTCTAATTATACGAATGGTCAAAATATTGTGATGTTGATTGTTGGTGTAGTAGGTGGGGCAGTAAGCGTTAGTGTGCCACGTTTGGGATATTATTTAGGTAAGCGAGATCATGAAGCCTATCGGGAATTGATTTATAAGGGGAGTCGTTGGTTTTCTTTAGCGATTGCGCCGATTGGAATGGGGCTTGCTGTTTTAGGGACCCAAGCTACTGTTTTAATGTATAGTGATAAATATGTTGCCGGTGGGATTGTAACGACGATTTTTGCGATTCGAACCATTTCTTGGGCGATTGAGATTTTATTAGGGACTCAAGTAATTTTGATTAATGGTTTTGAAAATAAATTAACGAAATTTTATTTTGTTGGTGGAGCGATGAACTTTATGTTAAATAGTTTATTATATGCGAATGGGATGGCCAATCCAGCCTATTATGTAGTGACAACTATTTTATCAGAATATGTGGTAATCTTTTTAGAATATAGCTTCATTCGCAATGCTAAGTTATTAGATGTTAAACCAATTTTTGCAACATTTGCTAAGTATGCATCAATTTCATTAGGTTTTGTACCAATTTCATTAGCTATTAAATATCTATATCCTGTTGAAATGAGTGTTAGTGGTCCATTTTTATTAAGTATAGTGATGATTATTATTGCTTGTGTTATATATTATGTGGCTGTTTTATGGATGACAAAAGATGAGATGTTTATTCAAGCACAATCAGTAATTAAAGAAAAATTAGCATAAGTTAAAAGGTTTGAAGATATATATCTTCAAACTTTTTTTACACAATAAATAAGGAGAAATGAAAAGGCTCTTCGTCAAGTAGTGTTGTTGAGGAGTTATGAAAAGAAATCTGAAAGATTTATATTAGGGCTTAGTGGACTTGTTTACCACACAAAAGAGGTAGGAAACATTTGTCAAGGAGAAAAGCGTAAGCGT
>NZ_FOGF01000033.1 GCF_900111135.1 Granulicatella balaenopterae
TTGGATACTGAATTATTATCAAAAATGATATTTTTATCTGGAATATTTAATAAAGTTCGTATACAATTACTATTAGGCATCTGAAGCCCTCCTTTATAAAGTTTTAGTCGATTTTATTATAGGGCATCAGATGCTTTTTGTGTATAAAAAAATAAATGATGCCATTGAAAAATTTCTTCAACAACATCATTTATTGTAGAACCTAACAATTTCCACAAAATAGGCTTATTCCGTAATAATTTTGTGAATTAATGGGTTAATAACCGCTTCTTCACCAATATGAATTGATTCTAATAGTAGTTTTTCCACATTGTTAATATCTTCTTTAGAGCTATAAACTTCCACTAACGGTTCGCCAGCTTCAACTGTATCGCCAATTTTTTTCAAGATTTTAAGACCAACACCTAAATCGATTTCGCTATCTTTTGTTGCACGCCCAGCACCTAACCACATTGCTGCGATTCCGATATTTTCACAATCAAATCCAGTTACAACACCTGATTTTGGTGCGTTAACCATTTGTTGAATTGAAGCTTGTGGCATTAAGCTATAGTCATTCACAACTTCAGGGTTACCACCTTGATTTTGTACAAATTGTTGGAATTTGGCTAAAGCTTTGCCATTATCAATATTTTCTTGTAACATTTGACGAGCTTCTTCAATCGTTTGCGCTTTACCTGCTAAGACAACCATTTGGCTTCCTAGTGTTAAGCATAATTCCATTAAATCTTCAGGACCTTCACCTTTTAATGTTTCAATTGCTTCAATAACTTCTAAAGTATTACCGACTGCTACACCTAACGGTTGATTCATATCTGAAATAACCGCCATCACTTGACGATCCACTTGTTTTCCAATACGTACCATCGCATGTGCTAATTCTTCAGCAGCTTCTGGTGTCTTCATAAAAGCACCATCCCCAACTTTAACATCTAAGACAATCGCATCCGCACCTGAAGCAATCTTTTTACTCATAATTGAACTAGCAATTAATGGTAATGATTGTACTGTTGATGTAACATCACGCAATGCATAGATTTTTTTATCAGCCGGTGTTAAGTTACCTGTTTGACCAACTACTGCAATTTGATTTTCATTCACTAATTTAATGAAATCATCCATACCAATTTCAATTTTAAAACCTGGAATAGCTTCTAATTTATCTAGTGTTCCGCCAGTATGTCCTAAACCACGGCCACTCATTTTAGCAACCGGTACACCTAAACTAGCTACCATTGACGCTAAAACTAATGTAGTAGTATCACCAACGCCACCAGTTGAGTGTTTATCAACTTTAACTCCATTAATCGCTGATAAATCAATTTGGTCACCTGATTCAACCATAGCCATTGTTAAATAACTACGCTCAACATCTGACATATCTTTAAAATAAATTGCCATCGCCATTGCACTCATTTGGTAATCAGGAACAGTTCCATCTGTAAAGCCATTTACCATATAATAAATCTCATCTTTGGTTAACGCTAAACCATGTTGTTTCTTTTCAATTAAGTCTACCATTCTCATGCTAACACATCCTAAATAAAATTATTTTGACAATATTTCTACGTGATTTTCTTTTCCAACTAAGACAGTCTCAGTTAAATTAGTGAATAATCCATGTTCGACAACCCCTGTTAAACTCTTTAAATAAGTGCCTAATTCAACTGGATTCTCGATTGGAAAAACATCTAAATCAATAATATAATGATGACTATCTGTTAAGTAACGTTCGCCATCTTTCATACGGAATTTTGGTTTAAATCCTTTTTCTTTAAAATCATTAAATAAACGGTCCGCCCCATAACAAACGACTTCAACCGGTAATGGGAAAGCGCCTAATTGGTCTACCATTTTTGAATCATCTACAATCCAAATAACTTTTTCTGAGCGTTTGGCAACAATTTTTTCAAATAATAATGCGCCTCCGCCACCTTTAATACCAGAAAAATCAGGAGCAACTTCATCAGCTCCATCAACAGTTAGATCAATATGATCAACTTCATCGACACTTTTTAAAGGAATACCTAATCCCTCAGCTTGTTTTTGAGTAGCAATTGATGTTGTCACACCTGTAATATGTAATCCTTCTGAAACCATTTTACCTACTGCTTCGACAAAATAATAAGCCGTTGAACCTGTTCCTAATCCAACAATCATACCGTCTTCAATATATTCTGATGCTTTTTCACCAACAAGTTTTTTTACGTTCACGAAAAAATTCCTCCTTTTGTCAAGTACTCTTATTATAGCATAAAAAAACGTTTTCTTTTAGCCTTATTTTTTATGGCATCTATTAGACACAGCATTTTACTATTAGTTTTATGGCATAAAAAAGCCCCTATCTTTCGATAGGGACTTAAAAGTACTTTTTTTATTAAAATAATTTAGTTAAAAATTATTTAGCGATTGATGCTACAACACCAGCACCAACAGTACGTCCACCTTCACGGATTGAGAATTTAGTTCCTTCTTCAATCGCTACTGGGTGAATTAATTCAACGTCCATAGTTACGTTGTCACCAGGCATTACCATTTCAACGCCTTCTGGTAAGTTACATACACCAGTGATGTCTGTAGTACGGAAGTAGAATTGTGGGCGGTAGTTTGTGAAGAATGGAGTGTGACGTCCGCCTTCTTCTTTAGTTAAAACATAAACTTCTGCTTTGAAAGCTGTATGTGGAGTGATTGAGCCTGGTTTAGCTAATACTTGTCCACGTTCGATTTCATCACGTGTAACACCACGTAATAATGTACCAACGTTGTCTCCTGCTTCAGCGTAATCTAATAATTTACGGAACATTTCAACACCTGTTACAGTTGTTTTAGAAGTTTCTTCTTTAATACCAACGATTTCTACTTCGTCACCAACGCGAACTTGTCCACGTTCAACACGACCAGTAGCAACAGTACCACGACCAGTGATTGAGAATACGTCTTCAACTGGCATCATGAATGGTTTGTCAGTATCACGTTCTGGACATGGAATGTAAGCATCAACTTCGTCCATTAATTCTAAGATTTTAGCTTCGTATTCTGCGTCGCCTTCGATAGCTTTTAATGCAGAACCTGCAACAACTGGAGTGTCATCGCCTGGGAAATCGTATTCTGATAATAAGTCACGAACTTCCATTTCTACTAATTCTAATAATTCTTCGTCATCAACCATATCCATTTTGTTTAAGAATACTACGATGTAAGGAACACCTACTTGACGAGATAATAAGATGTGTTCACGAGTTTGTGGCATTGGGCCATCAGCTGCAGATACTACTAAGATAGCACCATCCATTTGAGCAGCACCAGTGATCATGTTTTTAACGTAGTCCGCGTGTCCTGGGCAGTCAACGTGAGCATAGTGACGGTTTTCAGTTTCGTATTCTACGTGTGAAGTATTGATTGTGATTCCACGTTCACGTTCTTCTGGAGCTCCATCGATTGAGCCGTAGTCACGTAATTCTGCGAAACCTTTCTTAGCTAATACTGAAGTAATAGCTGCTGTTAAAGTTGTTTTACCGTGGTCAACGTGGCCAATAGTACCAATGTTAACGTGTGGTTTTGAACGGTCGAATTTTTCTTTTGCCATTTTATTATATTCCTCCTAAGATTGTCTTTTTGTTTGTAAGATCCATTATGGTATCCACATTAAGTAGATTATACCGATAATGGTCGTAAAAATCAACTAGTTACACTAGTTAACTAGAGATTTTTACTATATTGAAATTCCCTAAGACTAATTAGTCTTATTCGTTATTTCCACCATTTTTCTTGATGATTTCTTCAGCGATAGATTTTGGAACATCTTCATAGTGATCAAATGTCATTGAGAATGTACCACGACCTTGTGTTGAAGAACGTAAAGTAGTTGCGTATCCGAACATTTCTGATAATGGAATCATCGCTTTAACGATTTGTGCATTACCACGCATTTCAGATCCTTCTACACGTCCACGACGAGCGTTTACGTGTCCCATTACGTCACCGAAGTATTCTTCAGGAACAGTAATTTCTACAGCCATCATTGGTTCTAAGATAGATGGTTTAGCTTTCTTAGCAGCTGCTTTAAGTGCCATAGAAGCGGCAACTTTGAAGGCAGTTTCTGATGAATCGACATCATGGTAAGAACCATCATATAATTTAGCTTTAATATCAACTAATGGATATCCAGCTAATACACCATTTTCCATAGCGTCTTCTAATCCTGCTTCAACTGCTGGGATATATTCACGAGGAACAACACCACCAACGATTGCATTTTCAAACTCAAATCCAGCACCTTCTTCGTTAGGTGAGAATTCAACCCATACGTGACCGTATTGACCTTTACCACCTGATTGACGAACGAATTTACCTTCTGCTTGACATGCAGCACGGAATGTTTCACGGTATGATACTTGAGGAGCACCTACATTAGCTTCTACACGGAATTCACGTTTCATACGGTCAACGATGATATCCAAGTGTAATTCACCCATACCAGCGATAACTGTTTCACCAGTTTCTTGGTTTGTGTATGCACGGAAAGTAGGATCTTCTTCTGCAAGTTTTTGTAAAGCGATACCCATTTTATCTTGGTCAGCTTTTGATTTTGGTTCAATAGCTACTTCGATAACTGGTTCTGGGAATTCCATAGATTCTAAGATAACTTCATCTTTTTCATCACATAGAGTATCACCAGTTGTTGTATCTTTTAATCCAACTGCTGCCGCGATATCACCAGAGAATACTTCTGGGATTTCTTGACGTGAGTTAGCGTGCATTTGTAAGATACGACCAACACGTTCACGTTTACCTTTAGTAGCGTTACGGATGTAAGATCCTGATTGTAACACACCAGAGTAAACACGGAAGAAAGTTAAACGACCTACGAATGGGTCAGTCATAACTTTAAACGCTAAAGCTGAGAAAGGTTCTGAATCGTCAGCGTGACGTTCAACTTCTTCATCAGTTCCTGGACGAGTACCTTTGATTGATGGTACATCTAATGGAGATGGTAAGTATTCAATAACTGCATCTAACATTAATTGTACACCTTTGTTTTTGAATGCTGATCCACATAATACTGGATAGAATTCAACATTAACAGTAGCTTTACGGATAGCTTTTTTGATTTCTTCAACTGTTAATTCTTCGCCTTCTAAATAACGTTCCATTAAATCTTCATCAGTTTCTGCAACTGCTTCGATTAAGTTAGTGCGCCATTCTTCAGCTAATTCTAACATATCTTCAGGAATTTCAGTTTCTTCGATATCTGTTCCTAAGTCATTGTTATACATGAAAGCTTTCATAGTGATTAAGTCGATAATTCCGCGGAAATCGTCTTCAGCACCGATTGGTAATTGTACTGGGTGAGCGTTTGCTTGTAAACGTTCGTGGATAGTCTTAACTGAATATAAGAAATCCGCACCCATTTTATCCATTTTGTTAACAAATACAATACGAGGAACCCCGTAAGTAGTTGCTTGACGCCAAACAGTTTCTGTTTGAGGTTCTACACCTGATTGAGCATCTAATAATGCTACAGATCCATCTAATACACGTAATGAACGTTCTACTTCTACAGTGAAGTCAACGTGACCTGGAGTGTCAATAATGTTAACACGGTGGCCGTTCCATTGTGCAGTAGTAGCGGCAGATGTGATTGTGATTCCACGTTCTTGTTCTTGCTCCATCCAGTCCATTTGTGATGCACCTTCGTGAGTTTCACCGATTTTGTGGATTCGACCAGTGTAATAAAGTACACGCTCAGTTGTAGTTGTTTTACCAGCGTCAATGTGAGCCATGATACCAATATTACGAGTGTTTTCTAGTGAAAATTCTCTTTTTGCCATCTTCTAAAAGCACCTCTTTCTTTTCTAAATATAATTAAGTATAAGAAGGAAGACTTCTAAGGGGATAACCCTTAAAAATCTTACCAACGATAGTGAGCGAAAGCTTTGTTAGCTTCTGCCATTTTATGTGTGTCTTCACGTTTTTTAACTGAAGCACCTGTATTGTTCGCTGCATCCATGATTTCTTTAGCTAAACGAACTTCCATAGTATCTTCTCCACGTAAGCGAGAGTAGTTTACTAACCAACGTAATCCTAAAGTTGTACGACGATCTGGACGTACTTCTACAGGTACTTGATAGTTAGAACCCCCAACACGACGAGCTTTTACTTCTAAAACAGGCATGATGTTTTTCATAGCTGTTTCGAAAACTTCCATTGGGTCGTTTCCTGTTTTTTCTTGAATGATATCAAATGCGTTATATAAGATTGTTGCTGCCTTACCACGTTTTCCATCTACCATTAAGCGGTTGATTAAACGAGTAACTAATTTAGAGTTATACATTGGATCTGGCAATACGTCGCGTTTTGCGACAGGACCTTTACGAGGCATTTAAAATCCTCCTTTCATATTTTCGAGTTTTTTAGTTTAATTGATAATTGTCTAATTGTCTTTAAAAATTATTTTTTAGGACGTTTAGTACCGTATTTAGAACGGCTTTGTTTACGATCAGTAACACCAGCTGTATCTAAAGCACCACGAACGATGTGGTAACGTACCCCTGGTAAGTCTTTTACACGTCCACCACGAATTAAAACAACACTGTGTTCTTGTAAGTTGTGGCCGATACCTGGGATATATGCTGTTACTTCGATTAAGTTTGATAAACGTACACGAGCATATTTACGTAAAGCTGAGTTAGGTTTTTTAGGTGTCATTGTTCCTACACGAGTACACACACCACGTTTTTGTGGAGAGTTTGTGTTTGTTTGTGATTTTTTGAAACTGTTGTAACCTTTTCCTAATGCAGGAGAGTTTGATTTATCAACTGCAGATTTACGAGGTTTACGTACTAATTGGTTAATTGTTGGCATTTAGCTCTTCCTCCTTCCCTATCGGGTTATTCTTGGTCCACACATCCAGGTGGTCCATTTTTTGTTAAAATTAAAAAGACATCATTTATGTCTCAAGTAGGCTTTCTACCAGTCAGCACGACTGATTCATTTCTTATCAGGAAACTAGGTATAAAAGCACTTTATAAGAATATCACTAATCCACCCTTTCGTCAAGCTTATTGAGGAAAGTTTTTTATTTTTTTGTAAAAAAATAATGAGTAAGATTAGTACCTTACTCATTATATAGGTTTATCGTAAAAAATCAACACTTAATTCTTCTTTTAGTAATTGTTCGAGCGTTGTAATCACTGCTTGCTCTTCGTTACTACCAATTTGATAGCGACAATGAGCTTTTAAGGCATCATCGGCATTAGACATTGCCACACTATGAATAACGGCTTGCATCATTGGTAAATCGTTTAAGCTATCTCCAAATGCGATTGTTTCCTCAGGGGAAATGTGATATTTATGTTGTAAGTAGGTAACGGCTGCTCCTTTCCCACCATCTTTATGATAGACATCGACCCATTCATCGGCACTAGTTACTGATGTTACACCGCTGTATGTTGTTTTTAGTTCATGAGCTAATTGTTTATTTTGTTCTAATCCTAAGAAAGATAGTACAGCAATTTTTAAAATTTCTTCATCTGATGGAATTTCTGCTAAATCGGTAATCAGATTCATTTCTGAATTATATCGTAAAAATTCATCAATCACTTTTTGTTCTTTTACTAATGTATAGGCTGTCTTTGTTGTACTAATTAAACAATCACGTTCCGGTAGGCTTTCGATATATGAGACAATCTCTTTGGCTGTCGTACGTGGGATTGAAAAAATATGTTCTACTTTCTCTGATTTTGCTAAATAGTTCCCATTATCTCCAGCAATATAGACATCTTCTATCTGCATGCTCTTTAAATATTGTTGCAAGAATTCATGACTATTCCCACTTGCAACCACAAATACGACACCTTTTTGATGTAATTGATTAATCACTTGTTCCAATCGCTTACTATCATAGGTTTTATCTGAACGTAATACGGTTTGGTCCATATCCGTTGCTATTAGTTTAATACTCATAATTTATCCCCTTTTTCTTCTATATTTATGCTAATTTAACGATAAAGGCTTCATATGGTTCTAAAACTTGGCAGCAAGTTGAGATAGTTGGTCGGTTATAGTTAGAGATAATCACTTCTGCGGCTTCTCCATATCCACATACATCAATTTCTTGTAATCGGTCACTAATATTAGCAACCGTCATCCATGTTTCTCCTTGGTATGTTCTTGTAAAGGCAAACACTTCAATTGGGACATCTTGGATTAAATGATAATCTCCCCAAACAACTACATCATACTCTTTACGTAAACGAATCATTTTTTGGTAAGTGTAAAAAACGGAATTTGGATCTTGTAAGGCCGCTTTTACATTGATTTCTTTATAATTTGGGTTCACATGTAACCAAGGATTCCCTGTTGTAAATCCGGCATTTTCTGTATCATCCCATTGCATTGGTGTACGAGCATTATCACGTCCCTTAGCATTGATTGATGTTAGAATCTCTTCTTTTGTATAGCCTTTTGCGAGGCGTTCTTGAATCATATTACGGCTTTCAATATCATCTATTTCACTAAAATCTGTTACTGGGCAATTAGTCATCCCTATTTCTTCACCTTGATAAATATAAGGAGTCCCTTTCATGCTATGTAAAAGAATCGCAAATAATTTAGCACTTTCTACACGATATTCTTGGTCATTCCCCCAACGAGAAACAATCCGTGGTAAATCATGATTATTCCAAAATAAACTATTCCATCCTTCATTACCCAATTCGGTCTGCCATTTACTTAGGACTTCTTTTAATTCTAATAAGTCTAAATCTTTTAAATCCCATTTTTCATAACCTTCTTGATCTAGGCCAATATGTTCAAATTGGAAGACCATTGATAATTCCTGACGCTTAGAATTTGAATATAATTTGGCTACGTCGGTTGTTGCCCCCCAAGTCTCACCTACTGTTAATGTATCACGGCCTTTTAATGTTTTTTGATGCATCTCTTGTAAGTAGTCATGTAATTTTGGTCCATTGCCAGTAATGTTTTCATCTGGAACTTTTCCGATTAAGTCGATAACATCCATTCTAAACCCAGCAATCCCTTTGTCTAGCCAAGTATTCATCATGCGATAGACTTCTTGACGCAAGGCTTCATTTTCCCAGTTCAAATCGGGTTGCTTTTTACTAAATAAGTGGAAATAATACTGCCCACTAGCTTCATCATATTCCCAAGCTGAGCCACCAAAGATTGAACCAATATCATTTGGCGCCTTATCTGGTGTACCATCACGCCAAATATAATAATCACGGTATGGGCTATTTTTATCTTTTTTCGCTTCGATAAACCATTGATGTTCATCTGATGAATGATTCACAACTAAATCCATAATAATCGCTATCTTACGCTTTTTAGCTTCAGCAATTAATATATCCATATCCGTCATTGTACCAAATTCTTCCATAATCGCTAAATAATCACTAATATCATAACCATTATCATCATTTGGCGATTGATAAACTGGACTTAACCAAATAGCCCCAACTCCCAATTCTTGTAAATAATCTAATCGTCTAATAATTCCTGGTAAATCACCAATCCCATCACCATTACTATCTTGAAAACTTCTTGGATATATTTGATATACGACAATTGACTGCCACCATTTTTTCTCCACTTAAATCCCTACTTTCTCTACTACTTTTACACCGCTTAGTTTACGGTAAAACGCTTTAAACTGCAAGATGTTAGCGGTATCTCTTTTCTATGAGCAAATAAAAAAAGATTGAGTAATTCCTACAGTCGCCTGTATTTTTACTCAATCTCTCATTAATTATACTTTTAAGAACCGTCTAATAGACATTACTGAACCAAATGAACCAATCACTACACCTAAAGCGATTAACCCGCCAGCTAAGTAGTATAGGAATGGATTTGGATCTAATAAAGCAATATTTGAACCGGTTAAGAAGTTTGTCCCTGAATGAAAGACATACATATAAGCACTCCATAATAAAGCTACTGGAATGATTGCTCCTAATAAACCGATAATGCCCCCTTCTAAGAAGAATGGCCAACGAATATATGAATTTTTAGCACCAACTAATTTCATAATTTCAATCTCAGTACGACGAGCATAAATCGCTGAACGAATTGTATTAGAAATTAAGAATATCGCAATCAATAATAAACCGATAATCACAACAATTCCGATATTACGAATATTATTAACCACTTTAAATAAGTTATCTGCTTTCGCTCCACCATAATTGACTTTTGAGACATAATCCATGGTTTCAACAGTTTCAGCAACTTGTTTGGTTACTGAAGGATCTATTGTACTAACTTCAAACGTATCATGTAATGGGTTACCATCATCTTTAAATAAGTCAAATTCTTCTGAAAAACTCTTTGTAATATTTTCTAATTCTTCATCTTTACTACGAAATTCTACGGAAGATACTTCTGGTAAAGCCTCAATCTCAGCTTTTAATGTATCTTGCTTTTCTTGGTCTGCTGCTAAATCAATATACACACGCACATTCACGTCTTGTTCGATATCCGTTACAACTTTATTAACATTAAATAACATTGCTGTAAAAAATCCAACCAATAATAATGTCATTGATACTGCTGAAATCGCTCCAAAACTCATTAAACCATTACGAAAAAGACTCTTGAAAGCATCTCTAATATGACGAAAAAAAGTTCTAGTCCTCATAGCCATAGTCCCCTTCCTGTTGGTCACGAACGATGCGACCATTTTCTATCGCTACTACACGATGTTTCATTTGATTAACAATCGAACTATTATGAGTGGCCATTACAACCGTTGTTCCACGTTGATTAATCTTTTCTAGAATATGCATAATTTCTAGTGATGTATCTGGGTCTAAGTTACCCGTTGGTTCATCAGCAATTAAGACTTCTGGAGTATTTACAATCGCACGTGCAATTGCTACACGTTGTTGTTCTCCACCAGATAATTCATTTGGAAACATACGCATACGATGTTTTAAGCCAACTAAGTCTAGTACTTCATTCACACGTTTATTAATTTCTTTTGGTTTGGCACCAATTACTTCCATTGCATAGGCAATATTTTCAAAAACTGTTAAACGTGGTAATAATTTGAAATCTTGGAAAACCACACCCACATGACGACGTAAATATGGTACATTTCTTTCTTTTATTTTCATTAAATCAAATTTACCTACAATAATTCGACCAGTTGTTGCTTTTTCTTCGCGGTACATCATTTTAATGAAAGTTGATTTTCCCGCACCAGAAGGTCCCACAACATAAATAAATTCTCCATCATTAATTTGAATCGAGATATTATTAACTGCGGTGATACCATTTGGATATTTTTTTGAAACATTCATCATTTCAATCATTTGTGTTCACCTATCTTTTTCTTTTATTTATCATTTATTATCCTTATTAACAATTTATTATAGCATGCTAATACTTAGATAATATTGTAATCATATTACAATGTTGTTTCATTGGCACATCTATTCTAATAAAAGACTAGTATCCCTCTTCTTTTCAAGTAGGAAATGGTTGCTTTCTTTCATTATTTAGATAAAGACCATTTTAAATAGGCGTCCATAAATGGATCTAAATCGCCATCCATTACATTTTGGATATTACCTGTTTCATATCCAGAACGAACATCTTTTACTAATGAATATGGATGGAATACATAATTTCTGATTTGTGAGCCCCAAGCAATTTCTTTTTGTTCGCCACGAATTTCTGCTAATTCAGCTGCTTTCTTTTCTTCTTCTAATTGGAATAATTTTGCTTTTAAAGTTTTCATCGCTTGATCACGGTTTTTGAATTGTGAACGCTGCGCTTGACTGGTTGTAACGATTCCAGTAGGTATGTGAGTAATACGGACTGCTGATGAAGTTTTGTTAATATGTTGTCCACCAGCACCACTCGCACGATAGACATCAACTTTTAAATCATCTGGATGAATCTCAATATCAATATCATCATCAATTTGCGGAATAATATCTACTGAACAAAATGATGTATGACGTTTGCCAGCTGCATCAAATGGCGAGATACGCACTAAACGATGGACGCCTTTTTCTGATTTTAGATAGCCATATGCATTTAAGCCTTCAATTAACATCGTAACTGATTTAATACCTGCTTCATCACCATCTTGATAGTCAATCATCTCAACACGGTAACCATGCTGT
Organism: Granulicatella balaenopterae; assembly: GCF_900111135.1. Lineage (GTDB taxonomy): Bacteria > Bacillota > Bacilli > Lactobacillales > Aerococcaceae > Granulicatella > Granulicatella balaenopterae. Next base: position 12,156 of record NZ_FOGF01000033.1, read on the forward strand.
TCTGCCCAACGACTATACATACGTAAAAGCATCGAACCCCAGTCTTGTGATTCTGTACCACCAGCACCTGGATGTAATTCTAAAATGGCGCTTGCTTTATCATGTGGGCCATTTAAAAGCATTTGTAATTCATATTGTTGCACTTTTTGATCTAGTTCTTGTAATTGTTCGATTAATTCTTGATAAATATCTGGATCTATTTTTTCATCTTCTTTCACCATTTCGAATAATAAAGCTACTTCTTCAGCTTCCACTTCTAATTGATGAAATGTATCATATACCGCTTTTAATTCATTACTTTTTTGAATAACTTTTTGTGCTTCTTCATTATTATCCCAGAATCCTGGTTCAGTCATTTCTTGTTCTAGGGCTGCGATATCTTGTTCTAATTGTTCTAAGTCAAAGAGACCCCCTATAACTTGCGATTTGTTCTTGTAAACCTTCTAGCGAATGACGAATTTCACTAACTTCCATATCTTTCACACTCCATCTTCTTTTATTCTCGAACACCCATGAGTAATCCCAAAAGTGTTTAACTTTTTTATAACATTAGAAAAAGCGACGAACGAATCCGCCGCTTTCCTATAATATCATTAATTGCTTGTTTATTCCATTCCTGGACGGTCATGTTTCTTTTCATTTTTATCAGCTTCCATTGCTGGGTGTAATCCAGTATTAGATGTATGTTCTACATTCTCTACTTTTTTATTCATTGCTGCTTCTTCCGCTGGGCTTTGTGGGCCTTTTTGACGGTCATGACCTTTTGCTACAATGCTGCGAACACCTTGTACCTGCTCACGTTGTAAGTTTTGACGAATTTGTGATTTCATAATGATACGTGTTACATCATAATCAATCGCACCAATCATCGCTTGGAATCGTTCAAATCCTTCTGTTTGGTATTCTGTTAATGGATTCATTTGAGCATATCCACGTAAACCAACACCTTGACGTAAGTGATCCATTTCATCAATGTGATCAGTCCATTTACGGTCAACAACACGTAAAATTACAACTTTTTCAAATTCTAGCATTTGATTTGGTCCATTTAATTCAGCTTGTTTTTCACGATAAATTTTCATAGCTTTTTCATCTAATAACGCTTCGATTTCTAAAGCAGATTTACCAGCTAATTCTTCCACGCTAATATCTTCTGGATGACAAATTGCGCTTGTTGCAAAGTCGACGATTGCTTCTAAGTCCCATTTTGTTTTATCTTCAGCTAATGTGTGGTTTTCTACCATACGGTGAATTGTACGACGAATCATATTTGTTGTTACTTTTTCAAGTGAATCTTCTTCGTTAATGATTTGTAAACGTTGAGAGTAGATAATCTCACGTTGTTCACGCATTACTTCATCATATTCTAAGACGTTTTTACGTGTATCGTAGTTATTACCTTCAACACGTTTTTGGCTTGATTCTACTTGTTTTGTTAACATTTTACTTTGGATGAAGTTTTCTTCTTCACCTTCCATATTTAAGCGGCTCCAAATATTTTGCATTTTTTCGCCACCGAAACGTTTCATTAAGTCATCTTCTAATGATAAGTAGAATTGAGTTGCACCTGGGTCACCTTGACGTCCAGCACGCCCACGTAATTGGTTATCAATACGACGAGATTCGTGACGTTCTGTACCAATAACGCATAACCCACCTAATTCTTTAACACCGCTACCTAATTTGATATCGGTACCACGACCAGCCATATTAGTTGCGATTGTTACGGCACCACGTTGACCTGCTTGCATAACGATTTCCGCTTCTTTAAAGTGATTTTTCGCATTTAAGACTTCATGTGGGATGCCTTCTTTTTTCAATAAATCTGATAATAATTCTGATGTTTCAACAGCAACTGTACCTACTAGGATTGGTTGGCCTTTTTCGTGACGTTCTTTAATGTCTTTTACTACTGCATTAAATTTACTCTTTAAGTTAGGGTAAATTAAGTCTTGTCCATCTTTACGTTGGATTGGACGATTTGTTGGGATTGCAATAACATTCATATTATAAATTTCACGGAATTCTTCTTCTTCTGTTTTGGCAGTACCAGTCATACCTGATAATTTACGATACATACGGAAATAGTTTTGGAATGTGATAGTTGCCATTGTTTTTGATTCATTTTCTACATTTACGCCTTCTTTAGCTTCGATTGCTTGGTGTAAACCATCTGAATAACGACGGCCTTCCATAATACGTCCAGTAAAGCCATCAACGATTTTAATTTTACCTTCGTCTACTACATAGTCAATGTCGATTAACATAATGTAGTTAGCTCGTAAAGCTTGATCAATATGGTGGATTAAAGCCGCATTGTCAATATCATATAGATTTGGTAAACGGAAAGCTTTTTCTGCTTTATTGATTCCTTCGTCTGTTAAAGAAATGGTTTTAGAAGTTAAATCAATAGTATAATCTTCCTCTTCTTTTAAGCCTTTTACAAAGAAATCTGCACGTTGATATAATGCTGTTGATTTTTCTGCTTGTCCTGAAATGATTAATGGTGTACGAGCTTCATCGATTAAGATTGAGTCCGTTTCATCGACAACCGCAAAGTTTAATGGACGTTGCACCATTTGGCTCTTATAAACTACCATGTTATCACGTAAGTAGTCGAACCCTAATTCATTGTTTGTGCTATAAGTAATATCTGAGTGATATGCTTCACGTTTTTGTTCAGCAGGCATTCCTGTTAAGTTTAATCCAACTGATAAACCTAAGAATTCGTATAATTCACCCATTTCTTCCGCATCACGAGTTGCTAAGTATTCATTAACTGTTACTACATGAACACCATCTCCTGATAATGCGTTTAAGTATACGGGCATTGTCGCTGTTAATGTCTTACCTTCACCGGTACGCATTTCAGCGATATTCCCTTCATGCAATGTAATACCACCCATGATTTGTACTTTATATGGGAATAAACCTAATACACGACGAGCGCCTTCACGAACTAATGCGAATGCTTCTGGTAATAAACTATCTAATGATTCCCCTTGTTTATATCTTGTTTTGTACTCTTCAGTTTTAACTGGAAAATCTTCATCTGTTAATTCTGACATAGTATTTTCATATGCCATAACTTTATCTGCTAGTTTTCCTAATCTACGTAATTCACGCTTATCATTTTCAACTAGCTGTTTTAAAAAATTAGCCATCCTGTTCTCTCCTTAATTATTATCTATTCGTATTTATATGCATTTGTCTGCATGTTAAAGTATTAACTTCTATACTTTTTGCATCTTACTTATTCTATCATACTTTGAATAGCTTTTACATTAAAAAAAGATGACTTTTTTTAGAAAAGTCATCTTTTAGTCAAATTTTATACTAATTAGTTTCAATTAAGCCGTATTTTCCATCTTTACGACGATAAACAATATTGATATCGCTAGTTTCAGCATCTTCGTAAATGAAGAATTCATGACCTAACATATTCATTTGTAAAACAGCTTCTTCACTGTCCATTGGTTTTAAGTTTAATTGTTTTGTACGAACAATCTCTAAGCCGTGTTCTTCAGCTTCTTCTTCGTGTGGTTCAATAGCAATAAAGTCGAATCCTTTTTCACGAGATTTACGATTAATTTTTGTTTTATATTTACGTACTTGACGTTCTAGCTTATCGACAACTAAGTCAACACTTCCATATAAATCGATTGATGTTTCTTCAGCACGTAATACCAAATATGGTAATGGGATAGTTACTTCCACTTTAGCAGTCTTGTCTGAATAAACTTTTAGGTTCACATGAGCAGTAGCATTTGGTACATCTGTGAAATATTTTTCTAATTTGCTGATTTTTTTCTCAACATACATACGAATTGCTTCTGTAACCTCGATGTTTTCTCCACGGATATTATACTTGAACATAATACTCTCCCCTTTCATTCGGAAAATCCACAGTGCCTAAATCGATGAAATCATCCATTTGGTGTGTGTGATAATGATTTTCCTTACACTCTTATTATAGACCACGAACCTCAAAAATACAAGCGTTTTCATAAATTATCGGAAGAATGTTACAGACTTTACGCATTGTACATTATTTTCCTTTAACAACTCTGCCGCGCGGTGCAAGGTCGAACCTGTTGTATACACATCATCTATTAATAATATGTTTTTATTGGTAATATTTCCTAATATTTTAAATGGTTGTTCCAATAACAATCGCTCTTGTCTTGTTTTTTCTGATTGTTTTTTGCCTATTCTAACATCTTGTAAGAGATTTTCATAATGAATACCTGCTAATTGTAAGGGATATTCCACTGCTTTAAATTGTCTTTTAACTAAACTAGCTTTCGAGGAAGGGATAGGAACAATCTTGTAGGCTTGGTAGTCTTTAAGGCATATTTTGATAGCATCAATAAGCATCCATGCCAATAGACAATCTCCTTGAAATTTATAACGACTCATCCAATCCTTAGCAGCTTCATCATAATGAAAAAGAGCTTGATTACATACGACTAACTGACCATCTTTTTCTAGCCATTTTTGACAATCCAAGCAATACTCTTTTGTACTAGTTCGACCACATCCTTTACAGCAAAGTTCTCCTTTATAACTAGCTAATAATTGTTGACAGTTGTGACATAGATGCTCTTCTTTTGGAGTTCTAAAAAAACTCATCATCGTAAACTTATCAGGCATATCACAACCACACCACATACAATTACTCATGATCAATCATTCCTTTTTCGAAAGCTTGTTGATTCAAACTTTTAATCTCTTTTATAGCTTGTTTGATGGCTTTGGTCGTACCATAATGACAAAATACTACTTCCCCCGTTGGATAATCAACCGTCCTCCCTACCCGTCCAGCAATTTGGATTAAGACTTCTTTTGTAAAAATCCGATCTTCAGATCCCAATACCAATACATCAATATTCGGAAACGTAACACCTCGCTCCAAAATTGTCGTTGTCACTAAAAAATCATATTTTTCCTGACGCATCTTCATTACTCGTTTTGAACGCTTTTCTTCTTTGGAGGAGACCGAACTAAACTTGGCATCCGGGAAAGCTTTTTGTAAACTTTTTTCAATTTGCGGAATCATCCTAATTGACGGTATAAATAATAAAAAACGTTTTTTCGTTGTTAAGTGTTGATTAATCCATTTTTTTAAGAATTGCGGTAATAATTCTCTACCTAATAATCGGCGCCAATTACCACACCATTTAACTTTTGGAACAACTAAAGGATGCCTATGATAGCGAGCTGGTAATACTAAAGAAGAAATTTCTTGATTAGCAGCCGCTTTTTGTAGCGCTTTACTTGGCGTTGCTGTTAAATAAATACACTTACCTGTTGGCTGCAACGAACGCCTCGCTCCATAAACTAACATCGGCTGATTACTATATGGGAAAGCATCCACTTCATCAATCACTAATAAATCAAACGCTTGATAAAAACGCAATAATTGATGCGTTGTTAAAATAGTTAATGGTACCCTACGATATCTATCTTCTGACTCACTCGTTAAACAAACTTGCTCCACAGAAGGAAAAGCCGTCTTAATCCGTGGAGCTAATTCATGACAAACATCAATCCTTGGTGCGGCTAATCCCACACGCCCACCAGCTTCTAACACTTGTTGAATCACCTTAAAAATCATCTCCGTCTTCCCCGCTCCAGTAACTGCCCAAACAAGACAAGTCTGTTGTGTGGCTTGCTTTAAAAAATCCGTTAATGCTGTTGAAATCATCTGTTGACTTGGCGACAATTCTCCACGATAAATAACCTTCACGGACTTTTTGGGAAAAGAATATGCTTCATCTGCTAAAGCATACAATGTCGTACAACGCTTCACTTTCCCCATATTAAAGCACTGCCTACAATAAAAACAGTCCTCCCCACAAGTACATGGGCCAACTGCGCGCCATTCTTTATCATTTGTACCACAAAATTGACATTGCCACTCTCTTTTATGAACCTTTTGAAAACCAGCAAGCTCTTTTACCTCCCACCCCTTTAGCAAGGTGGTGATTTGTTTATCCATTACTAGTGAATCCTCTTGATTGCTACTCTCTTCTAATAGCTCTTTAAAAAGGGAACCATCTACTTTAAATCGCTCTTGTTCTAGTTCATATACTAATGAATCTATATCTTTATCACGTGTAATCCGCCCTTGTAATTGCTGTTTTAATGCTAGCTTTAATGCTGACATTTGATTTTCCCACCCCATTTCATCCTTCTATTTAGATATACGGAAAATACTGGTAAAATTTTTATTTTTTGCGTAAAAATATAGAGCTAGCAAACTGTTCGCACCATTTGTCTCTTATTGAATAAATTGGCCATAAAAATAAGGTGCAATGATGACATTACACCTTATCTTTGTTATTTGTTTTCAATTATTGGGCTAGCTATCAGATTATTTGAGAACTAGTTAATTAATGCTCCCCATTTACCTAATTTATAGCCATCGATTTTTTCATTACGAGCATAGTGACCATCTTTATAGATATAGTACCAGTGACCATTATCATAGTACCAGCCATCTTTAGCCATTTGTCCATATTGCGTTAAGAAGTAGCCGCTTACCCATTCATCATGTGCATATGTGCCATCTTCATGAATATAGTACCAATCGCCTTTATCGTAGTACCAGCCACCTTTAGCCATTTGTCCATATTGCGTTAAGAAGTAGCCGCTTACCCATTCATCATGTGCATAGCTACCATCTGCATGAAGATAGTACCAATTGCCATTATCATAGTACCAGCCATTTGATCCCATTTGACCATATTGCGTTAAGAAGTAACCACCAACCCATTCATCACGAGCATATGTGCCATCTGCTTTTAAGTAGAACCAAGCTTTATAATCATTATCGTAAATCCATTTTGATGTTACTTTTTCACCATCTTTATAGTAGTAATCCCCATCCCAACCTTGTTTTACTGGAGTTTCTGGTTCTTCTGGTTTTTCAGATTCTGCAATTTTTTCTTGCATCTCTTTTTCTAAATCTTTCATTTCGCCAAAGACTTCTTTAGCGCGTGCTAATGAATCATTAGTTGCTACTTCGCTTGCTTTTGCAGGATCATTTGCTAAGTCAATTTGTTGTTGGATTAAAGCAGGTTGTTCTTTCATCCATTGATCTTCTTTAGCTTCCCACATATTACGAACTGTTTTACCGAATAAATCTGTATGTTTCATAGCCATATTATTAATATCAGAAGCTACCCAATACCAAGAATTTGCATTGTATTCTTCACTTGTATTTTGATATGCTTCATAAGTTTCTGTGATATTACCAAAGTACGGTAAGTATGGTGAATTTTGTGATGTACCTACTGATAACCATAATACGCCACCCACATCTTTCGGTAATTCTTTTTTAATTTGGAATACATGTGCTTCCATTACATTTGGATTTGAGATTGGATATTTATAAACATCACTATCATTATCACGTCCAATTGGGTTACCTTTATCATCTAATTCTGCTTGATCTAAAGGAATATATTTTGTACCTTCAAAACGATTACGTTGCAAGTTGAATGCATCGCGTAATGTTAATTTCTTAGGTGAATCTTGTAATAATTCAAAATATTCATCATCATACTGAACAGTTGCATCTGGGTTCAATGATTTAATGCCTGACCAAGTACGAGAACGGTTGCTATCACGCATTGGAGGATTATATGATTGAGATACATTGAAGTGTCCATTTGTTTCTTTATAAGTTCCAGCTTCTTTTGCTACTTTTTCTAAATCTTTAGAAACAATTTTATCTTCATCCTTAAATTCATTTAATGTACCTAAATAGAAGGTATTTGGGAATACTGCAAATTTGTCGTCTGGGAATTTAATAGCTGCATATTGGTGACCTGAATAGATTTCCATATACCAAATTTCATCATGGTCAGCTAATACAACAATATTACCTTCTGCTGAACCTTTTTCTTCAACAACTTTAGCGATAAATTCAATCCCTTCACGTGCACTTTTAACGCGCGGTAAGACTAAAGTAGTCATATTTGATTCTGCTAATCCATCTGCTACATATGGGTCAACACCTACAATACCTTTTTTTTGGTTACCACGAATTTGTTTATTGGCTTTTGCTGAGACTGTTGCTGAGATTGATACGCCATACTCATTAAAGCCAGCTTCATCATACACACCATATTCTGGCGTTACGTCCGGAATAGATGTAAATTTGTAGCTAACTGCTGGCAATGGATAAGTAAATCCATTTGATAAATCTTGTAATAATGATCCTACCTTATTTTTTGTGCTAGGATGCACCACAAATGTTTTGTTATGATTTGGTTCTAAGTCTTCAGTACGACCATAAATAGTTGAGCCATCTTCTGTTAAATCCTTTCCAATCACAAAACCTGTACAGGCCATAACTGTTTGAGTTGGAACAGCTAGGGCACAGATACCTAATACTGACAATAATGTTTTTGAACTCTTTTTCATAAAACTTACCCCCTAAATAATTAGATACTTACTTTTATTTAAATTTATTATACCGCTTTCATAAAAATAAAAAAACTATTTTATCATTATTTTTTCATTTTTTAACCATTTTATCATCATTTTATCATCTAATGCATTTTATTCTCATTTTTGTCAAAAAAAAATCCCTTTTTTACAACTTTCTATAAGCCTATCTTTTATGAAGTGGTTAGTATTTTCTATCTATAATAGATTATCATTGGATGACTTGTAAATCAGCGCAAGATTCGTTACTATTTAGAAGACGCAGTAACTATTCATTATAGAAAGGAATACTATATATTATATGATTTTATTACAAGGACAAGGAATTGCTCGCCATTTTGGTGTGGATATCCTATTTGAAAATATTTCAATTGATATTCAAGATACTTCACGCATCGCCTTAGTTGGCCGCAATGGTACCGGCAAATCCACATTATTAAAAATTTTATCAGGGATTGAAGACCCTACTTTAGGAACGGTTAGCAAAAAACGTGACATTTCGATTGGTTACTTAGACCAATATGCTTCGATTGAATCAGACAATACTATCTGGGGTGAAATGAGCGAATTATTTACTCATATTGAACAATTAAAAAAAGATTCAGAACAAGCAGCCATCTCATTAGGAGATCCCGATATTTTAGCCGATGAAAAAAAATACCAACAAGCACTAAAACGTTTTGATCAATTACAATTACAATTAGAACAATCCAATGCATATGGCTATGAATCAGAAATCAAAATGGTCTTACATGGTTTTGGCTTTTATGAAGAAGCTTACCAAACACCCATCAAAACCTTATCTGGCGGCCAACGCACTCGTCTAGCTTTAGCGAAAATCTTACTAGAAAAGCACGATATCCTAATCCTAGATGAACCGACGAATCACCTAGACATCGAAACGTTAACATGGTTGGAAGATTATTTACGTGGGTTTAAAGCAGCCCTTTTAATCGTATCCCATGACCAATACTTCTTAGATCGTGTCTGTAATGAAGTATATGAAATCCATCACCATACAGCTGAACATTATAAAGGAAATTATTCCTACTATTTAGAAGAACGTGAAAATCGTTTTCTATTACGACAAAAAGCTTATGAAAAACAACAAGATGAAATCCAGAAACTAGAAGAATTCGTCGCTAAAAATTTAGTACGTGCTTCAACAACTAAGCGCGCCCAATCACGTCGCAAACAATTAGAAAAAATGGAGCGTATTGAAAAACCCCAAGGCGATGGTAGAAGTGCCCGTTTTGCCTTTTCTAGTGAAAAAGAATCTGGCAAACAAGTCTTATTAATTGAAAATGGGGTTGTAGGTTACGAAAATACCCCACTAACAAAACCGATTAATCTACAAGTTAGAAAGCAAGAAGCAATTGCAGTCGTAGGTCCGAATGGTGTCGGTAAATCAACACTCTTAAAATCACTCTTAAATGAAATTCCATTTATCAGTGGTCAGGCAACATTTGGTACGAATGTCGAAATTGGTTACTATGACCAAAACTTAAGTGGCTTAAATCCACGCAATTCTGTCTTAGAAGAACTGTGGAGCAATCACTCATTAATGAATGAAAAAGATATTCGCACTATTTTAGGAAGTTTCTTATTTACTGGTAAAGACGTTGAAAAGACAACCGCTCAATTAAGTGGTGGTGAAAAAGCACGATTATCCTTAGCAAAATTAGCCTTAAATCATGATAATCTCTTATTCTTAGATGAACCAACCAACCACTTAGATATTGATAGTAAAGAAGTCCTAGAACAAGCTTTAGTCGAATTCGATGGCACTATCTTTTTCGTATCTCATGACCGTTACTTTATTAACCAAGTTGCAACCTCAATCTTAGAACTAACACCTAAACAGAACACTCTTTACTTAGGAGATTATGATTATTATATTGAAAAGAAAAAAGAACAAATGGAAGTTGAAGCTTTATTGGAAGCTGAAAATAAACAAACTGAATCAACTACAACCAATACAACCTCCGAAGCAAAAATGCACTATCAACAAACTAAAGAACAACAAAAGCAATTACGTGCACTACAACGAAAAGTCGACCAATCAGAACATCAATTAGCGAATATCGACCAAAAAATTACAGCTATTCACACCGAATTAGCTAAGGAAGAAGTCTATACCGATCTGGATAAATCAAGCGACTTACAATACCAATTAGGCGAATTAGAAGAACAACAATTACTTGCTCTGGACACTTGGGAAACACTTAGCCTAGAATTAGAAGAGTTAACTAAGGACTAAGTTAAAAACGTTTTTTCGTTGCTAAATACTCTAAAATACATAATTAAGATAAAAAGCAAGCGAACTACAGCTCTTGTAGTTCGCTTGCTTTTTATTGTTCCTCAATATGTTCTATGATTTTTTGAGCTGTCTCTTCAATCGACATATGATTCACATCAATCACTTTAGCCCCCAATTCACAAAAGACCTCACGTTGATAACGTAACTCTTCCTTAATCCGATCCATCTCAATATAACTAACTTCAGGACCCATGCCTAAAGCATCCAGTCGCGATTGACGAAACTTCATAATCGTAATTGGATTCACCATTAAGCCAATTAACTTTTTAGCATCAACTTGATACAGTTCTTTTGGCAATGGTACTTCAGGAATTAATGGTAAATTACTGGCTTTATAACCTTTATGAGCTAAATAAATACTAACCGGTGTCTTAGACGTTCTTGAGACCCCTAATAATACAACATCACTTTCTGAAAAACCACGAGGGTCTTTGCCATCATCATACTTCACCGCAAATTCAATCGCTGCAATTCGCTTGAAATACTCATCATCTAATCGATATTTCTCCCGAGTACGTTCAGTTGGCTCTTCTTGTAACTGCTCTGAAATAGCTTGTACTAATGGTGACAAACAATCAAGTGAACTACACACTAAGCTAAAGCTTAGGTGCTTCTTGTTTCGTCCTCTCCTGCGTTTCCTAATCTAATTGATTATTCCTCCGTCTTACAAAAAGTCCACAAGCGTATAAGTTTGGGTAGTTCCTACCCTACTATAACCTATTTTTTATTATGCACTCATGAGGATTCTAAGTCCTTCGTTTTTTATATTCAGTGCAGCATTTATATCTCTATCTAACTCAAGACCACATTCACAACAATATGTTCTATCAGTTAGGTTGAGATGTTTTCTATTGCCACAATAGCTACAAATTTG
>NZ_FOGF01000023.1 GCF_900111135.1 Granulicatella balaenopterae
AAATTTTTGATTTAAATAGATTTACACTTGTAACTCCAAAGTCTGAAAATGATGTACGATTACAAGCTACACTTGACAATCAGAACCCCACGGGCTTGCCCGTGGGAGCAGTCAGAATAAATAAAAATCAATAGGTAGGTGAGTAAATGAAAAAAATATTCAGGAAGCATCAAGAATTCATTAGATTTATGCTTGTAGGGATAATGAATACATTATTTGGAGCAAGTTTAATGTTTATTTTATATAATTTGTTCCATGTTAGTTATTGGTGGTCAAGTGCTGCTAATTATTTTTTTGGTAGCATCTTAAGTTTTTGCTTAAACAAACAATTCACCTTTCAAGTAGATTATCAGCATCGCCAGATTATGCGATTTACATTGAATATAGCGCTTTGTTATCTAGTTAGTTATGGAATATCCAAACCACTAGTAGAAGCTCTATTAAGACAATTATCAGCCAATTTACAAGATAATATCTCAATGCTTGTAGGTATGGTAGGATTTACGATTCTTAATTATTTTGGTCAGCGCTATTTTGTATTTCAAAAAGGTGAAAATTAGACAGATGATTCAGATAAGAGTAAAATAAAGGTGAAGATAAAAAGAGGGGGGTTATATGGAAGAAACACAAAAATATTCTTTTAAAAAGCTGGTAGTCATTGAAACATTAAATGCTATTACGCATGGTATTCCGGCAATTTTAAGTATCATTGCGTTAGTCTTTCTAGTTTTGAAAGGTGCAGAGATGCAGTCAAAAGCTGCGATTGTATCCTATATTATTTACGGAACAAGCTTAACATTACTATTTTTAAATTCAACTTTATATCATAGTTTCAGTTTAAGTAAGTATAAAGCCGCTTTTCAAAAGTTAGATCATAGTTCCATCTATTTATTAATTGCTGGTACTTATACGCCATATTTAATGGTTTCAATTGGAGGTGCTTTTGGTTATACATTTTTGGCAATTGTCTGGAGCCTAGCTATTGCAGGTATTTTATTTGAATTATTGACTATCGGCAAATGGCCTAAGCTAAGTACTTATTTATATTTAGGTTTAGGTTGGTTAAGTTTAATTATTATTTACCCATTAATGAAGTCAATTTCATGGGTAGGTGTCTTATTACTTGCATTAGGAGGGATAACTTATTCGATTGGAACAATTTTTTATCGTATGAAAGCCAATAAATGGATGCATGTGATATGGCATCTATTTGTTGCAGGTGGAGCGGTGTTTATGTTTTTAAGTATTTGGTATTTTGCCTAAATATATAAACAAATAAGCTTTTAGGACGTAATACTATAAAATAGTGTTACGTTCTTTTTTTTGCCATATTTATTATCAAAAAACTATTTTTATAATATAGAACAAAAAAACATTATAATAGCTATTCTACATTAATAAGTCTATAATAAAATAAATTAGTAAGCTCAATTAAATATAGAATAGGGGAATAGCATATGGAATTTACACAAACAACTAATAGCTTTATTCATCGTGATCAATATGGCAAAATCGACGCAGAAATTAATTTTGAATTAGTTAATGGAGATACGATTCATGTGACACATACCTTTGTATCAGAAACTTTACGTGGTCAAGGAGTAGCTAGACAGTTAGCTAATCAAGTTAACTATTATCGCCATAAAAAACATTATCAATTAACATCTAGTTGTTCATATATTACCAAGCTGATTGATAGTGGTGAAATGAAATAGTTTCGGTGCACCAAAACTATAATGATTCGGTTAAATTTACAAAAAAAATATAATCTTCACAAAAAATTCACAATTTAGGTATAATATATTCGTATACCCAAAAAACACCCAAAGGTTTACTTCTCCCAAATAATAATTTAATCTCCCAATTAATTATTATTAAGTAAACCCTCCTAACCTTTTTCCGTTGTTTGTCAAAAACAACGGTTTTTTTATTATATAAAACAGAAAAAAGCCAAACTCTGTAATTAGAGTTTGGCTTTTTAGATGATTCTTAGTTGGCGAAATCATCGAAAAAATCGGATTTTTCAAAAGAGTCTGATTCGGTGATTGCAACAATTAATTCGGATTCTTTTAAACGATAGTCTGCTGTAAATTGAATATTTAATTTTTCATTAGGTCCATTTCGATATCCAATTAAGTTTAAATCATATTTTTTACGTAAATCTAATTCTTGTAATGATTTACCAATCCAAGATTTTGGAGGATAGAATTCAATTAAAGAAATATTATTATCTAATTGAATAATATCTGAGATACGGCGGTGTAAAATATTACGAGCGACACGAATAGCAGTATCCTTTTCAGGTGAAATTACTTTATGAGCACCCATTTGAGTTAAAATCTCAGTTGAAATACGGCTTTTTGCTTTACAAATAATTTCTGGAACACCTAAATTTTTACAGTGCATAACTGCTAAAATACTAGATTCCAAACTAGAACCAGAGGCAACAATCACAACATCACAATCCCCAATTCCGCAAGCTGTGAGTAATTCATCATCAGTAATATCACCAACGATTCCTTTAGTGATATATGATTCTAAACGATTAACATTTTCTTCGGATTTATCAATTGCGATGACATCACAATCATATTTACTTAGGGTTTTAGCGATGGTTGAACCAAATACACCTAATCCTAAAATTCCAATAGTTTTACTAGTCATTATAATCCCTCATTTCTTAATAGTATTAACCAACTAATAAGTTGGCTTCAGCATATTTATATGTTTTCTTAGTTTTATTTTTTTTCTCAGTTAAACTTAAAAGGATGGTTAGTGGTCCAATACGTCCCATAAACATTAAAAACATTAGAATAACTTGTCCGCTATGACTAATAACTGGTGTTAAATTAGCGGTAACTCCAACTGTTCCTAAAGCGGAAACAACTTCAAACACTAATAATAAGAATGGGGCTTCTGGATCAGTAATACTTAATCCTAATAAACCTGTCATAAAAGTTAAGAAGAAAACAATAAAAATAACCATCGCCCGTCTTGTTAAATGCGGTGGGAAGGTGCGATTCATAAAATTAGTATAACGAGCATTTTGTACTTCGTTATATAAATATAAAATAACGACTAAGAATGTAGTTGTTTTAATCCCACCAGCAGTACCACCTGGGGAACCTCCGATAAACATTTGTACCATGAATAATAATAATGTTGCTGGTTTTGCGACGGAGTAATCAATCGTTGAAAATCCAGCAGTTCTCATAGTTACAGCTTGGAAAAAACTGGCCATTATTTTTTGCCAAATAGGAAAATTCCCAATAGTTGCGGGGTTATTATATTCTAAGATAAAAGTTGTGATTGTTCCAAAGCTAATTAAAATAGCTGTCATTAAGAGTACAATACGTGTATGTAAACTTAAACGTTTGTAAAAGCGTTTATGCCATTTTGATGTGAGTGATAATTTTAAAGAATCAACATTACGCTTTATATCAAACCAAACAGAAAAACCAATACCTCCTAAAATAATAAGCATTGCAACAGTTAAATTAATTAAAGGGTCATCAGCATATAATTGTAAACTAGAAGTCCCTAAATTATCAAAGCCAGCATTGCAAAAAGCAGATACTGCCATGAAAATAGAGGTAAACACTCCTTTTTTAAAGCCCATCATTGGAATAAATCTAAAGCAGAATAATAATGCACCAATACCTTCAATAATAAAAGTATAACGGAAAATAGTAGATAAAAAATGTTTGAAGTTACTAGCATCTTCACGATTCAAACTTTCTTGTAATGCTAATTTATCGACTAAAGAAATCTGCTTACCAGCTTTAAAAATAATAAAACCAATTAAACTCATTAACCCTAAACCACCAAGTTGCATTAAAATAATACAAATAATCTGACCAAAAGTATTATAAGTATTAATAACGGCTTGGGTGGATAATCCAGTTACACATACCAGTGATACAGCCGTAAATAAATGATCCGAAATACTAGCTTGAGAGGTTGGGAGTTGTGAAATGGGTAAACTAAGCAATAAAAAACCACTTAAAATTACTAATAAACCACTCAGTACTAGTCTTCTGGACACAGATTTACGAACTAAAAAACGAAACATAATATAAGCTCCCTTCCATAATTGTCCATGATAGTAGTATAAAGCTTTTTTGACTAAAAAACTATTATTTTACAAGTTTTACCTTGTATTTTGTACCTAATTCCCCTATGCTTATTGATGAATAAAAGGAAAGTGAGAGAAAATATGCAAATTAAAATCATTGGTGTTGGTAAATTAAAAGAAAAATATTTAAAAATGGGAATTGAGGAATATACCAAACGCCTTGGATCTTATTGTAAGATACAAATTGTAGAAGTTCCTGATGAAAAAGCTCCTGAAAATCTAAGCGATAAAGAGATGGCACAAGTAAAGGATAAAGAAGGCGAACGAATCTTAGCTAAAATTAGAGATAATGAGTATGTCATTGCGATGGCAATTGAAGGAAAGTTGGTCTCTTCGGAAGATTTGGCTAAGGAATTAGATCAATGTGGGATTAGCGGAAAAAGTTCAGTAACTTTTGTTATTGGTGGCTCATTGGGATTGAGTCCTAGTGTTGTGAAACGTGCCAATTCAAAAATGTCATTTGGGCGCATTACCTTACCGCATCAATTAATGAGATTAGTCTTAACGGAACAAATTTATCGTGCTTTTCGCATTAATGCAGGTCATAGCTATCATAAATAAGTAACATTTTGAACATCACAATCATTTTGTGGTGTTTTTTGATGAAATTTTTTCGAATCAATAGAAATCAATACAAACAAATATAGTTTTATGCTAAAATGAAATAGTTACGATTTACATGATTGTAATATACTAAAAAAGATTAGGTGATTAAGATGAATTATATAACAGTAGATAATTTATCATTTTCTTACGATAATGAACCGGTATTGCAAGATATTTCCTTTAATGTGAAGCCAGGACAATTTGTTATTTTAACAGGGGAGAATGGAGCGGCTAAATCAACTTTAGTACGAAATATTTTAGGTTTATTAACACCAGCATCGGGGACAGCAGTAATTTCTCCAAGGAATACAAATGGGGAAAAGTTATCAATTGGATACGCACCACAACAAATTTCATCATTTAATGTGGGATTTCCATCAACTGTCTATGAATTGGTATCATCAGGTCGTTATCAAAAAGGAAAATGGTTTAAACGATTAGACAAAGAGGATGCGACCCATATTGAGCGCGCTTTAAAAAGTGTGGGTATGTGGGAGCAACGGAATAAAAGGATTGGTGAATTATCTGGTGGACAAAAGCAACGTATTTGTTTAGCACGTATTTTCGCAACTGATCCAGATTTATTTGTATTAGATGAACCGACAGCGGGAATGGATAAAGAGTCTCGTGAACGTTTTTATCAATTATTGCATCACAATTGTAAAGAGCATGGGAAAGCTATTTTAATGGTTACTCATGAGGAAGAAGATATGGAGCAATATGTTGATAAACATATACATTTAAAACGTAAGGAGGATTCACCATGGAGATGTTTCAGTATGGTTTCATGCAAAGGGCATTAGTTGCTGGTTTAGCAATGGCGGTAGTAACTCCAATTTTAGGATTGTTTTTAATTATTCGAAGACAATCGCTTTTAGCAGATACTTTGGCCCATGTATCATTAGTGGGTGTCTCATTAGGCTTATTGTGGAATTTAAATCCGACCATTATGACCTTATTTGCGGTTATATTAGCAGCATTAGGAATTGAATTTATTGGGAAATATTATAAAGGTTTTTCAGAGATTGCGATTGCGATTTTAATGTCTGGAGGAATGGGGACGGCATTGATTTTACTTAGTTTCCAAAGTGGTAAAAGTTCGATGAGTGTAGAACAATTTTTATTTGGTTCGATAGTTGTTATTACAAAAGAACAAGTCTATATTTTAATTGGATTGGCTATCTTAGTAGTAATTGGTTATTTAATTTTTAGAAAGCCATTATATGTATTAACATTTGATAGTGATACGGCACATACAGCAGGCTTACCAGTTGGTTTTATGTCGACGATGTTTACGGTTTTAACTGGGGTAGTGATTTCGGTGATGATGCCAATTGCTGGAGCTTTATTAGTTTCTGCCATTATTGTATTACCAGCATCGATTGCGATTCGTTTGAGTCGTAGTTTTACTGGAGTGATTATAACGGGAATTGTGATTAGTGCTTTTGGGATTGTGTCAGGATTAATTAGTTCTTATCAATTTGATACACCGCCTGGAGCAACAATTACTATGATTTTTATTACATTATTAATTATTAGTCTTTTAGCAACAGCTATTAAAAATCAATTCAAAAAACTAAAATCAAATTAAAAAATAAACGTCGTAGCTTTCTCTTGTAGAGAGTTACGACGTTTTTATGGTTATAAAAGGAAATCTTTGTGAGTAAAAAAGCTACCTAAACTAGCAGTAATAATCTTATCTTTAGTACTAATCTTATCAAGAGAGACAAGTGAAGAAAAATCATCTGTCTGGTGTTCTTGAGTAGCAGCTTCACAAAATACAACGGCATCAACAGCAGTCGCATCAAATTCTTTAATTAAGCTACGCATACCATTAACGGTACCGCCTCCTTTTAAGAAGTCATCAATAATTAATACTTTTGAACCACTTTGTAAGGTGCGTTTTGATAATTCCATCTTTTCGATTCGAGAAGAAGAACCAGAAACATAATTGATGCTGACGGTTGACCCTTCTGTAATTTTTGAATCACGCCTAACAATAATAAATGGTTTATTTAATTGTTCGGCGACAGCTTGAGCTAAAGGAACACCTTTCGTTGCAACGGTCATAATCACATCGATTGGAGTATCTTCATAAGCTGATGCAATGATGCGACCGATATGGCGTAAAGTCTTTGGATCTGATAATAAATCAGATAAATAAATATAACCACCAGGTAATAAGCGAGCTGGGTCTTCTAATTGTTTGATAAAGCCAGCTGTAATATCTAGAGCCTCTTCTTTTTTTATTTTAGGAATATACATCACACCACCGGCTGCTCCAGAGGTTGTTTGGATAATACCAATTCCTTGCTGTTCGAATGTTTTTTTAATAATCGCTAAATCTTCACTAATGGATGATTTTGCAGAATGATACAATTCCGTAAATGTTGTTAAAGAGATTAACGTATGTGGATTCGTGAGTAATCTTTGTGTCATATCGATTAAACGTTCGCTTCGTTTAAGTTTCATAATCTTGCTCCTTACAGTTATTTTCTATAATTATACCTAAAACTAACGAAAAATCGCAATAGATTTTGGTATAATATTCGTTATTTAGTTATTAGGATAAAACAAATTTTTCAATTGCTACAGCAACACCATCTTCATCATTAGTAGCTGTAATAAAGTTTGCAACTTTTTTAACAGACTCAACCGCATTCCCCATAGCAACACCCATACCAGCATAAGTTATCATATCCATATCATTTTCATTATCACCTAAGCACATAATTTCATCAGAGGTTAAGCCCAAGATTTCAGCTAATTTAGCTACAGCTTTTCCTTTGCTTGCGTCTTTATTTAAGACTTCTAAATAATAAGGTGCGCTACGTAATAATGTGTATTTTTCAGTGAAACTAGTTGGTAATTGGGCGATAAACGGTTCTAATAATTCAGCTTTTTCGACAAACATCATTTTAGTAAATTCGCTTGTAGGATCAATTTCTTCTTGAGGTTTATGACTAATAGGCATATTGACTAATTGGTGTTCGTGGTAAGAATATTCACCGATATCTTCTGTTGTGACATGGATCACTTCTTGGTCAATTGCGTGGAAGTGAATAGGGTGATGTTTCGCTTGTTTAGCAACTTCTTCTAAATCGCTATAATCTAAAGTAAAGTGGCAATATGTATGGCCATCTCCAGTTCTTTGTACCAATGAGCCATTATAGGTTACAACAAAATCACGGTCATTAATTAAATCTAATTCTTGTAATTGATCTTGTACACCAGGAAGAGGACGACCTGTACATAAAACGACATAGACTCCTTGTTGGCGTGCTTTTTGAATTGCTTCATTAACGCGTGGTGTAATCATTCTTTCACTGTTTAATAATGTGCCATCGATGTCGATAGCGATTAATTTAATAGACATAAAATCCTCCGAGTATAGTTTAGTTTTCTAATTGTTTTTTTAATTCTTTGAAGCGTTCTAATTCTTGTTGGAATAGATTCACTTCTTTTGATAATTCTATCATTTCTTTAGGGAAATACAAGCGTTCATCACCGCCAGCACGACCAGTAATCGATGCTACTAAATGACTGACTGTTGATAATTCAATTAAATGTCCATTATGGTCCATTAATTCGATTTGTGTGCGTGGATGAACAGAATCAGGACGATAAAAATCATATGGTAAGTCATAACTATTATTAATTGCTGTATAGTAAGTGGGTTCATAACCAACACGTTCAATAATTTCAGTCATTTCAGTTATAATTTTCCCGTCATTAACATGGTCAAAAGCCACTGATTTAAATGGTTTACGGTTTAAAAAACGATTTGCTAAATCACTTAAAATAGGATCTTCCTCATCTAACCAAAGATTAAAATAAGTCGTTAAGACACCATCATCTAAACGTAAATAATCTTCTAAATCCCAATTATTTTCAAAGAATGGAATTAAAAAAGTTGCATTATTTTTTAAAGGATGTGGTGGAGTATTATAGCAATCAGAGGCTCGTTTTAATAAATGATTCAAAATCACTTCCATGCCACGAGAGACTGGGTGGAAATAGACTTGCATATACATTTGATAACGACTCATAATATAATCTTCAACAGCATGCATGCCTGAATAAGTAAAACAAATCCCATCTTTATAAGGGCGGATGACACGTAAAATACGTGAAATATCAAAACGTCCATAATTAACTCCCGTATGATAGGCATCTCGTAATAAATAATCCATTCGATCGGCATCAATTTGACTAGAAATTAATTGTACAACTTGTGGATTAGGATAGTTTTTTTGAATAACACTAGCAACTTTTTCTGGGAAATCTGGGGCAACTGTTTGAAGAATTTGATTAATTTCTGTTTTATCAGATAAAATAATTTGGATGGTTAATTCTTCATGATTAGTATTAAAAATCTTTTCAAAAGTATGAGAATATGGGCCATGGCCAATATCATGTAATAAAGCCGCACATAAGACGACTAAGCGTTCTGAATCATCCCATAAGCCATCACCATCGGCTATACTTGGATAATTACGACTGAATTTATCACAAATTCTACGACTAACCTCATAAACTCCAAGTGAATGTGAAAAACGAGAATGTTCAGCACCATGGAAAGTAAATAATGAAGCGCCAGTTTGTTTAATACGACGCAAACGCTGAAACTCACGACTATTTATTAAATCTAAAATAACTTTATGTTGTACATGGATATAATCATGCACAGGATCACGGAATACTTTTTCACGTGAAAGTAATTCAATCTTCATTAAAATCCTCCATTCCTAAATTTGTAATTAATTGATTACGTTGCTGCATTTTTTCTTGTAATTGATGGTAATCATCAGTTTGATAGAAGTCTTTATAAGTACTAATTATGTTACAGTCATTATCGAGTAAAGCCATTAGTATCCGCTTATAGACATCATCAATTGATAATTCTATCTCTAATAAATCTGCTAGATTAGCCATGGAACTTGGGGTAATATCAGGGAAATGCCATTTTGACTCTTGGTGGTTTAAGCCAGTTTGATAAAAAGATTTTACTAATTCACCACGCTGCTCTTGTTGACCAAATACACTCAAATAAATTAATACACAAATGCCATCTTTAAATCGTCTTTGGGCAATGCCGGCAAATTTTTTACCTTGAATGGACAAATCAAAATCTCCTGGACAATAAGAGTCGCTAACTTCAAATGAAGAAATACATTTCTCACCACTAGCTTCGGGAAAAGCTAAACAAATTAATTCCTTCATCACTTGGTAAGCTTCATGGATACTAATTTTTGTATCGCATTGTTTAAAAGTTAGTGAAATATTTAAAACACCAGGATCACTAATAACAGCTAAACCGCCAGCGCTTCTAATGACTGGTTGATAGTGGGCATTCTTAACATTTATTAAAGCATCATTTAAAAAAGGTAATTTCGTATCACTCATTCCTAAAATTAAACAAGGAGGAAGTGTCCAAAAATGAATAATTGGCAAACTATTCGGTAAATTGACTTTGCGTAAACAAACCTCATCAACAATAAAAGGATGCAAATAATTATTGAAATACTTATCCGAATGTTCGCTAATAACAAAGATATCTTGATTTTTTAAGATTGATAGCATAGTCATAATTTTATTCCTTTCAATTATACTTAGTCATATTATACCAAAGAAATGCTTATATTACTTAGTTTTATTTCTTTAAAAATAAAAAAGATATTATATTATTCAAAAAAATCATATCCGAATAATTCAAAATAAAAATGCCAATATATTTTTTGTGTAAATGCAAACATTTTTCTTCACACAACTCTATTAACTTTGCTAAAATAAAGATAAGTAGTAGTTGTTGGAGGTGGAAATATGAAAAAAGTATTAATTGTAGATGATGAACCAAGTATATTATTACTATTATCTTATAATTTAGAAAAAGAAGGTTATGTGGTACAGCAAGCTGAAGATGGTTTAATAGCTTATCAAATGGCTTTGGAAAATCAATATGATTTTATAATTTTAGATATTATGCTACCAAGTATGAACGGAATAGATATTTGTCAAAAATTACGGCTAAATCATATTGAAACACCAATATTAATGTTGACTGCTAGAGATGATGAATTCGATAAGATTATTGGCTTAGAAATTGGGGCGGATGATTATATGACCAAACCATTTAGTCCAAGAGAAGTATTAGCTCGCATGAAAGCTATTTTTCGTCGGATGGATGCAACTAATAAACCTAAGATTTCACTACAAGAAAATGAAGAAATATTAAAAGTAGGAGAATTAACAATTTATGTTGATCGTCATGAAGTATACCTTGCTAATGAACCAGTCGAGTTAACGCCAAAGCAATATGAGTTGTTATTATATATGGCTAAGCGATTAGGGAAAGCTCATAGTCGTGAACAATTATTGCATGCAGTTTGGGATTTTGATTTTTCTGGGGAGACACGTATTGTTGATGTACATATCGGTCATTTGCGTGAAAAAATAGAGAAAGATACAAAACGTCCAAAGTATTTGAAAACAGTACGAGGATTTGGTTATAAGATGGAGGATCCTTCCTAATGAATTTATTACCTAAGCGTATTGGTGCAGTAGCGATTATTATTATTATGACTTTAGTAACAGCTATTAATCTTTTACAGTTTTATCCGATTATTATTGAATCAGTCCCTTTGCGTAAATTATTAGTCATCCTCTTAATGGTATTAGTATTAGTTTTTGTGATTGCTTATTATTTATTAGAGCAAGGAAATCAGCCGATTGAAGAGATTTTAGAAGTTATTGATCAATTATCAAAAGGTAAATATCATGCTCGATATTATGGTGAAAAGTTTTCAAAGCAAGATGAATTAGGTGGTATGATTAATCAATTAGCGGTCAAATTAGAACAAAAGACTGAATTGATTCAATTAAAAGATAGCAAAGAGCGTGAAGTAATTGATCATTTAGTCGTTGGAGTAATTGCTTTAAATAAAAAAGGTCAAGTGGTATTAACGAATCCAATTGGGCGATTGTTAATCGATGAGAAGACAAATCCTTTAAATCAATCGTATGAAGCAATTATTAAAAGCTATGGGTTACGTCAGATGGTGGATCACGTGTATGAAGCCGAACAAGCTAGTCATCAAGAAATAGAAGTCTATTATCCGGAAGAACGAATACTTGATGTCCATGTTGTTCCCATTCTCACAAAACGCCAGCAATTAGAACAAGTAATGGTCTTGATGTATGATATTACAACAATTAGGCGATTAGAACAAGTGAAAACAGAATTTGTTGCCAATGCATCGCATGAGTTACGAACACCAGTTACAGCAGTTAAAGGGTTTTCGGAGACATTATTAGATGGTGCTAAGGATGATCCGGAATTATGTGATAAATTTTTAAGAATTATTCATAAAGAAAGTTTACGACTCGATCGACTAGTGAATGATATTTTACAATTATCACGCTTAGAACATCAAGCGAATACGACAGAAAAGGAAAATGTATGTTTATCAAGATTAATAGTTGAAGAAGTAGAATTAGTTCAACAACAAGCAAATCAAAAGAATATAACGGTTGAGGTGGATTATCAAGAAGAACTCTATTGTTATACCGATCGTCAACGTTTATCGCAAGTTATATTAAATATATTAGCAAATGCCATTAATTATACCGATAATGGTGGTAAGGTTAGTATTTCTTTTGTTCAATCAGAAGAAGTTGTTGAAATATCAATTAAAGATAATGGCGTTGGGATTCCTGAAGAAGATTTAGAACGAATTTTTGAACGTTTTTACCGAGTGGATAAGATGCGTAGTCGCAACACTGGTGGTACGGGGTTAGGTTTATCAATTGTTAAAAATTTATTACATACCATAGGTGGAAGCATTAGTGTGACAAGCAAGGTAGATAAGGGTTCAGAATTTGTGATCTATTTGCCTAAAACAAAATAAAAGATAAAGAAGTTATGTAGGTAACATTCAGCGTAATCCTTGATAGGGGTTAGGCTGTTTTTTTACGAAATATTTACATGGAATCAAGCTGGAATTTACATTTGTTTGATATCTTAAAAGTAAAAAGAGAGTAAAGGAGGAGAATTATGAAAGTCGGAAGGGTGCTATATGTAGGGATGGTATCTTTAACGTTATTATTGGGAGGATGTAGTACTTCTCAGCAATCGATGGCAAGCAATCCCAGTGGGGAAATAACTGTTGTTTCACGTGAAACTGGATCTGGAACTCGAGATGCATTTATTGAACAAGTAGGATTATTAGAAAAGGATGATATACATCGAATAGATCAAACAACTTTAGAAGCAATTGTCCAAAATAGTACAGCAGGAGTATTATCAACCGTAGCAGGATTAGATAAAGCAATTGGGTATGTTTCGCTAGGAACTCTGTCAGATATAGTACAACCTGTTGCAATTGAGGGAGTATTACCAACAACTGAAACTATACTGGCGGGAGATTATCGTTTACAAAGGCCATTTGTTATTTGTTGGCCAAATGAGATTCGTGAGGAAGTAAGGGACTTTATGGCTTTTATCAATTCTAAAGAAGGACAAGATATTATAAAAAAAACAGGTTATGTTCCTACTAATCCTAATGCTTTACCGTATCAAAATACTTCAGCAGAAGAAGGGTTAGTGACAGTAGTTGGATCGACTTCTGTAACACCGGTAATGGAACAATTAGCTGAGCAGTACCAAGAAATACATAGTGGTGTGCAAATCGATATTATTTCAAATGGGTCCACAGCCGGTATCACAGCGGTGCAAGAAGGTACGGCAGATATTGGGATGTCTTCTCGAGCATTGAATTCTCAAGAAATAGAACAAATGAATTCTCAAGCAATTGCATTAGATGGCATTGTTATTATTGTTAATCAAGACAATCCTTTAAACACATTAACCTTGCAAGAGGTACGTGACATTTTTAAAGGTGATGTAACAGATTGGCAAGATTTAGCGCAACATTAAGATGACTTTGATAGAAGGTGAATCAGTATGAAAAAAGAAAAATTAGCAGAAAAAGTAATGGAAATAATCTTTTTTATTAGCGCTATGATGTCAGTCGTAGCCATTGCAACAATATGTCTATTTATTTTTAAAAATGGCGTTCCTTTTATGATGCGTTATGGTGTTCATGAATTTATTTTTGGAACGAGTTGGGCACCAGGGAATCTTCCGTCTACTTATGGGATATTCCCAATGATTATGGGGTCTTTAGTGATTACCTTAGGAGCTTTAGTGATTGGTGTACCACTAGGAATATTAACTGCTGTGTTTTTGGTTTATTTTTGTTCAGAAAAGCTATATAAGGTGTTAAGTCCATCAGTCAATATTATGGCAAGTATTCCATCTGTTATCTATGGTTTTTTTGGCTTACAATTATTAGTTCCTTTAGTAAGGCGCTTAGGAGGAAATGGTATGAGCGTTTTAACGGCATCTATCTTACTAGGAATTATGATTATTCCAACCATTATTACTTTATCAGAAGCAGCTCTACGCTCAGTTCCGAAAGTCTTTTATACGGGTAGCATTGGTTTAGGAGCTACACATGAGCGAACTATTTTAAAAGTTATCTTACCAGCTGCTAAATCAGGTATTATATCAGCCGTTATTTTAGGAGTTGGGCGAGCAATTGGCGAAACGATGGCCGTTATTTTAGTGGCAGGTAATCAACCATTATTACCACGGGGATTATTAAAAGGAGTTCGTACAATGACGACGAATATTGTGTTAGAAATGGCTTATGCAACAGGTGAGCATCGTGAAGCATTAATTGCCACATCAGTCGTCTTATTTGTGATGATTCTAGTGATTAATTTCGTATTTACTATTGTGAAAAGGAGAGGTCGTTCATGAAGCAGAGATTATTACGTTTTATGATTTATTTGAGTGCATTTTTAACATTTGCATCGTTATTTTTAATCATTGCGTTTATTTTTATTCAAGGTCTACCAAGTTTACGGTGGGATTTATTTAGTTGGCAATATACAGCAGAAAATGTTTCTTTAATGCCAGCAATTGTGACGACGGTGATTGTAGTAGTCTTATCATTAGTGATTGTAACGCCAATTGGGGTATTTACGGGCTTTTATCTAGTAGAATATGCAAAAAGAGAATCAAAATGGGTTGAAATTATTCGTTTAGCAGCGGATACATTAGCAGGTATCCCTTCAATTGTCTATGGTTTATTTGGGATGTTATTTTTTGTAATTTTTTTAGGTTTTCAATATTCAATTTTAGCAGGGGTATTCACTTCGGCGATTATGGTCTTGCCGATTATTATTCGCTCAACGGAAGAAGGTTTATTGGGGGTACCTGATTCATTACGTCAAGCAAGTTTTGGTTTGGGTGCTGGAAAATTACGGACGATTTTTAAAGTGGTATTACCTGTTGCAATGCCAAGTATTTTATCGGGAATTATCCTATCAGTTGGACGTATTATCGGTGAAACGGCGGCTTTAATGTATACTTTAGGAACGGCTGCTAATATGCCGAATGGGATTTTTTCATCAAGTCGTACGCTAGCGTTACATATGTATGTGTTATCAAGTGAAGGATTACATGTGCCGGAAGCTTTTGCGACGGGTGTAGTCTTAATTGTTTTAGTAATGGTTATTAATCTATTAACAACACGTATTTCAAAACGAATTGTCAGAGGGGAAGGATAGCAATGGGAAGTTTTATGATTAAGAATTTAGACTTATATTATGGTGATTTTCACGCTTTAAAGAATATTAATATGACCATTCCTGAGCGTGAGATTACGGCATTTATTGGACCGTCTGGTTGTGGAAAATCAACACTTTTAAAATCATTAAATAGAATGAATGATTTGGTGCCAAGTTGTCGTATTGAGGGGGATATTTCACTGGATGGAGAAGATATTTATCAAAAGAATTATGATGTGAATTTATTACGAAAACGAGTGGGGATGGTCTTTCAACAACCTAATCCATTTCCAATGTCGATTTATGATAATATTTGTTATGGACCGCGTACGCATGGGATTCACGATAAAAAAACACTAGATGAAATTGTTGAGCGTAGTTTAAAACAAGCAGCCATTTGGGATGAAGTAAAAGACAAATTAAAAAAGAATGCTTTAAAAGTATCTGGTGGACAACAACAACGCTTATGTATCGCAAGAGCTTTAGCAGTAGAACCAGAAGTATTATTGATGGATGAACCAACTAGCGCTTTGGATCCAATTTCAACTTCCAAAATTGAAGAATTAGTTCAGTCTTTAAAAGAACAATATACAATCATAATGGTGACGCATAATATGCAACAAGCAGCAAGAGTATCTGATAACACTGCATTTTTCTTATCGGGAGAAGTATGTGAATTTGGCAAAACAGAGCAAATATTTACCATACCACAAGATGAACGTACTGAAGCATATATTACAGGTCGTTTTGGATAAAGGAGGAAAAAAGATGAGAAAACAGTTTGACCAAGAATTAAATGAATTACATATTCAGTTTACTAATATGGGTGTGTTAGTGAGTGAAGCCTTAACAAAATCAGTCAAAGCATTTATTAATCATGATGTAACTCTAGCTCAAACAGTGATTGACGATGATCAAATAATTAATAAAAAAGAAGTAGAATTAGAAGAAGCTTGTGCAAAAATTATTGCCTTACAGCAACCAGTTGTTACAGATTTAAGACGAGTAGTATCAGTTATGAAAGCTTGTTCAGATTGGGAAAGAATGGGAGATCATGCCAGTTCGATTGCTAAAACAACTATTACTGTTAAAGGAAAAAAACGCATCTCACATGTAGAAGCACTATTAGCTGATATGGCAAAAGTTGTGATTGAAATGGCTAATCGAGTTATTACCGCATATACTTTAGCAGATATAGAAGAAGCGCGAGCGATTGCAGAATTAGATGAGCGAGTAGATAATTATTTATTACAAATTACTCAATTTACTATTGCAGAAATGAAAGCTGATCCAAAAGTTGTTTTTAACGGCTCTGGCTATATTACAGTAGCCAGTGATGTTGAGCGGGCGGCGGACTATATCACTAATATTTGCGAAAGAATTATCTATCTTAAAACAGGAGAAATTGTCGAATTGAATTAATTAATAAAAAATAACTTATAAAACTATAGTGTTTATTTATAGATTTATAAGTTATTTTTATGCTTTTAATGGTTTCATTTAAACAAAAACAAATTTACCAAGAATTAAGAATAAAAAAATAGCAAATAAACAAAATAAAACAGAAAAACTAATTTATTGTCAATTTTAACAATGAATAGAAAGAGAATAAGCTTAGTTGATAAATAGATAAGCGATAGCTATTATAGAATTGTAATAAGAAAAGGAGGTGTTAAGGAAAAGCTATAAGGAAAAGCTCTAAATGATTACCAAGGAAAGTCCGGAATTTCTACGTAATTATCCTTAATAAGTGATGAATCAAAAAAATTTATTGTCGATAAATTTAGTGTTTTTGAAAAAAATAAAAGGAAAATGAAAAGTAATGAAAGTAATTTCAGTCCTTGTCTGCGTTTTCATAAAACAATTGTAATGATGTCGTAAACTAGTCAGAAACACTTATGTGCTGTATAATATAACTTGTGAAAGAATTATATAAGTAATGAAAACAATAGAATAAGGCCTATTTGTTTTACAGGATATTGTATAATTTGTATCATAAATAAAATAAAAAAGGAAGTGTTATTGTGTCAGAAAATACTCAAAAAGAAACACTGAAATCATTTATACTAAAAGTTCTTAATGGAACAACTATTGCAATTGTAGTAGCTCTTATTCCAAATGCTATTTTAGCAACATTCTTAAAACCGTTCCCAGATGTGCAATTCGCCGTGGAATTTTTACATATTGTGCAAGTCTTCCAATCATTTGTACCAATTATGGCTGGATTTTTAATTGCTAATCAATTTAAATTAAATCCAATGCAAATGGTCGCGGTTGGTGGTGCAACTTATATTGGTTCAGGTGCTTGGAAATTTGTGCCAGAAGTAACAATTGGTGAAACAACCAAAAATATTTTCCTATTAGCAGGAATTGGTGATGTCATTAATTTAATGCTTACTGCAGCCTTAGCAGTTTTAGCAGTAAAATATATTGGTGGTAAATTCGGCTCATTAACGATTGTCTTATTACCAATAGTTGTTGGTACAGGGGTTGGTTATGTCGGTTGGAAATTATTACCATATGTTTCTAAGATTACTTATATTATCGGACAAGGAATTAATACTTTTACATCACTACAACCAATTTTAATGTGTATGTTAATTGCTGTATCGTTTGCTTTAATTATTGTTAGTCCAATATCAACAGTTGCGATTGGTTTGGCGATTGGTTTAACAGGAATGTCTTCAGCTGCAGCTGGTATGGGAGTAGCAACAACCGCAGCCTTCTTAGTATGGGCAACAGCACGTGTTAATAAAGCAGGTGTCCCAGTGGCAATTGGTTTAGGAGCTATGAAGATGATGATGACAAACTTCTTAACCCATCCAATTATGGCTGTTCCTTTAGCAATTTGTGCAGCGATTTCTTCAATCAGTGTACCATTATTTAATATGGGTGGTACCCCAGCTTCAGCAGGTTTTGGTTTAGTAGGATTTGTTAGTCCTTTAGCCGCATTAAATAGTTCATCAATTAGTGTCATTATGTTAATTGTAACATGGGTAGTTATCCCATTTGCATTAGGTTATATTGTCAACAAGGTATGTTGTGATATGTTACACTTATATGATAAAGAAATTTTTATTTTTAAAGAACAATAATAAAAAATAGGAGAGTGAAAAATATGTTAACATATATTGCAGGTTCAGGCGCAATGGGATGCCGTTTTGGTTACCAATTACATCAAGTAGGTCAAGAAGTTATTTTATTAGATAACTGGCAAGATCATATTAAAGCAGTACAAGAACACGGCTTACAAATTGTAGGAGACGAAGAAGTAACAGTTGAAATTCCAATGATGTTACCAACCCAAGCAACAAAAGAAGCAGATTTAATTATTTTATTTACGAAAGCAATGCAATTACCACAAATGTTACAAGATATCAAGCAAGTGATTGGCGAAAACACAAAAGTACTATGCTTATTGAATGGTCTAGGACATGAAGAAGTGATTCGTCAGTATGTACCAGAAAAAAATATCTTAATGGGTGTAACAGTCTGGACAGCAGGTTTACAAGGACCTGGTAAAGCAATTTTACAAGGAACTGGCTCAGTAAACTTACAAAGCATTGATCAATCAGGCGTTGAAAAAGCCAAAGAAATCGTCGCAATCTTGAATGAAGCAAACTTAAATGTTACTTATGATGAAGATGTAGTTCCATCAATTTGGCGTAAAGCATGTGTTAATGGAACAATGAACTCAACATGCGCTTTATTAGATTGTACAATTGGTGAATTCTTTAAGAGTCCAGAAGCAGTCGCAGTAGTTAAAACAATTATTCATGAATTTGTGGAAGTTGGAACAGCAGAAGGCGTTGAATTAGATGAAGCAGCAATTGTAAAATATGTAATGGATACATCAGTTAAAGCAGCGCATCACTATCCATCAATGCATCAAGATTTAGTTCAAAATAATCGTCGTACAGAAATCGACTTTATTAATGGTGCGGTTGCTAGAAAAGGAAATCGTTTAAATATTCAAACACCTTACTGTCAAATGATTACTGATTTAATTCACGCAAAAGAATCAGTATTAAATATTAAATAAATTTAACCTCTAAAACAGTTTGCATTACTTTTGTTAATGTGGGCTGTTTTTTTGTATAATAAGAAAGTCAAATGAAAGAAAGAAGAGGTAGCGATTAATGAAATTAGCAAGTTGGAATGTTAATGGCGTCCGTTCAGTATTAAATAAAGGCGCATTACAAGCTTATATAGAAGAAAGTCAACCAGATATTTTATGTATACAAGAAACAAAAGCCCAAAAAGAACAAGTCGAGATGGATTTTAGTCAATATGGCTACAAAGATTATTGGAATTCAGCAGTCAAAAAAGGATATTCAGGCACAGCAATCTTCACTAAAGAAGAACCACTATCAGTCAGATATGGAATAGGGATTGAAGAACATGATCAAGAAGGCCGCGTTATTACTTTAGAATTTAACGAACATTATTTAGTAACGGTCTATACACCCAATTCAAAACGTGACTTATCACGCCTAGCATACCGTGAGCGTTGGGAAGATGATTTCTTAGCTTATATCGACCAATTAAATCAACAAAAACCTGTTATCTTTTGTGGCGACTTAAATGTAGCTCATAAAGAAATCGACTTAGCCAATCCAAAAACGAATACAAGAAATGCCGGATTTACTATTGAAGAACGTAAAAAATTTGATCAAGTCATCGAGCATCATTATCTAGATAGTTTTCGTGAATTATATCCCGAACAAAAAGATAGCTATACATGGTGGAGTTATATGGCAAAATCACGTGACCGCAATATCGGATGGAGAATTGATTATTTTGTTATTGCACCAAGTATAAAGGATCAATTAGAAGACGCTATAATTCGATCAGATATTAAAGGATCAGACCATTGTCCAGTAGAATTAATTCTAAAAACTGAAACATTATAATTATTTTCTACATATTGGTTTATTAAGAGTGTTATGATAGAGTATTCCTTTTTCACATGATATAGTAATAAATCTAAGTCAAGTTAGCGAAAAAATGGTATAATATTTAAGTTACAGCTTCTTCAATTTTTGAAGAATAAAAAGGAGAAAGGAGGGGAATCCCATGACCATCAATCATATTGTTTTATTTGAACCATGTATCCCAGCCAATACAGGTAATATTGCTAGAACATGTGCAGCAACAAATTCACCACTGCATTTAATCGAGCCATTAGGATTTGAAACTGATGACAAACATTTAAAACGTGCAGGATTAGATTACTGGAATGATGTTAATATTACCTATCATAAATCATTAGATGCATTTTTAGAGTATTTAGGTGATAAGCCATTATATTTAATTACAAAATTTGCTGAAAAAAATTATAGTGAAATTAATTTAGCAAAATATGATGAGCAATTTTTTATGTTTGGTAAAGAAACAAAAGGGTTGCCTGAAGAATTTATGCGTAAAAATTATGAAAAATGTTTAAGGCTACCGATGAATGACGAGCATGTTCGTTCATTAAACCTTTCGAATACGGCGGCCATCGTTGTGTATGAGGCACTAAGACAACAACATTTTGCAGGCTTAGAAGCGGTACATTGCTATGAAAATGATAAATTAAAGTAAAAATGTGATTAATTTCTCATTTTAAATGTGAGATTCGCCGTGAAACCGTTTTTACATAATGGTATAGTATAGCCATGAGGGAAACAGCCAAGTCTGGATTGATCACCAAGATGTGTTTCTCAAAAAGTTAGTTGTTCATGAACAATACAATTTATAAGGATGGTGGAATTAATGTCAAATCAACAACCGATTCACGTATTTTCTGAAATTGGAAAATTAAAAAAAGTTATGTTACACAGACCAGGTGCTGAATTAGAAAACCTAATGCCTGACTTCTTAGAAAGATTATTATTTGATGACATCCCATTTTTAGAAGATGCTCAAAAAGAACACGATGCATTTGCTGAAGCTTTACGCGCTGAAGGTGTTGAAGTAGTTTACTTAGAAGACTTAACAGCAGAAGCTTTAACAACAGATGAAATCCGTTCTGCATTTATCGAAGAATACTTAGAAGAAGCTAACATCCGTGGAGCTCAAACTAAAGTTGCTATTCGTGAAATGTTAATGAACATTAAAGATAACAAAGAATTAGTATTAAAAACTATGGCTGGTGTTCAAAAAGCTGAATTACCAGAAATTCCTGAAGAAAGCAAAGGCTTAACTGACTTAGTTGAATCAGATTACCCATTCGCTATCGATCCAATGCCTAACTTATACTTCACACGTGACCCATTCGCAACAATGGCTAACGGAGTATCATTAAACCACATGTACTCTGAAACACGTAACCGTGAAACTTTATACGGAAAATATGTTTTCAAATTCCACCCAGAATATAAAGATGCTGATGTACCTATGGTATATGACCGCTCTGAAGATACTCGTATCGAAGGTGGGGACGAATTAGTTCTTTCTAAAGATGTATTAGCAGTTGGTATTTCTCAACGTACTGATGCAGCTTCAATTGAAAAATTAATGAAAAACGTATTTGAAAAAGGTTTAGGATTCAAGAAAGTATTAGCTTTCGAATTTGCTAACAACCGTAAATTCATGCACTTAGACACAGTATTCACTATGATTGACTACGATAAATTTACTATTCACCCAGAAATCGAAGGAGAATTACGTGTATTCTCAGTAACTCCTGATGGAAAAGGCGGATTAAACATCGTTGAAGAAAAAGCTGCTTTAGCAGATGTATTAGCTGAAAACTTAGGACTTGAAAAAGTTGAATTAATCCGTTGTGGTGCTGGTAACGTAGTTGCTGCTGCACGTGAACAATGGAATGACGGTTCTAACACATTAACAATCGCACCTGGTGTGGCTGTAGTTTATGACCGTAACACTGTTACAAACAAAAAATTAGAAGAATACGGAATTCGTTTAATTAAAATCCGCGGAAGCGAATTAGTTCGTGGTCGTGGTGGCCCAAGATGTATGTCTATGCCATTAGTTCGTGAAGATATCTAATTTTCACAATTAAGTTTTAATTTATAAAATAAAATAAACCGTTAATAAAGAGAGGAATTTTATAATGACACAAGTTTTCCAAGGAAGAAGTTTCTTAAAAGAAGTAGACTTTACTAGAGCAGAATTAGAATATTTAATCGACTTCTCAGCTCACGTTAAAGACTTAAAAAAACGTGGAGTACAACACAAATTCTTAGAAGGCAAAAACATTGCTTTATTATTTGAAAAAACATCTACACGTACTCGTGCTGCTTTCACAACAGCTGCAATTGACTTAGGTGCTCACCCAGAATACTTAGGTAAAAACGACATCCAATTAGGTAAAAAAGAATCAGTTGAAGATACAGCTAAAGTTTTAGGCCGTATGTTTGACGGTATCGAATTCCGTGGATTCGACCAAGCAGTAGTTGAAGGATTAGCTGAACACTCAGGCGTTCCAGTATGGAATGGTTTAACTGACGAATGGCACCCAACACAAATGATCGCTGACTTCTTAACAATCAAAGAAAACTTTGGCAAATTAGAAGGCTTAACATTAGTATACTGTGGTGACGGACGTAACAACATGGCAAACAGCTTATTAGTAACTGGTTCTATGTTAGGCGTTAACATCCACATCTTCTCACCAAAAGAGTTATTCCCAGAACAATCTGTAGTAGCTATGGCTGAAGAATATGCTAAAGAAAACGGATCTCACATCTTAATCACTGAAGATAAAGAAGCTGCTGTTAAAGGCGCTGACATCTTATACACTGACGTATGGGTATCTATGGGTGAAGAAGATAAATTTGAAGAACGTGTTAACATGTTACAACCTTACCAAGTTAACATGGACTTAGTAAAAGCTGCTAACAATGAAGATTTAATCATCTTACACTGCTTACCAGCATTCCACGATACAGAAACTGTATATGGTAAAGACATCCAAGAAAAATTCGGCGTTTCAGAAATGGAAATTACTGACGAAGCATTCCGTTCTAAATATGCACGTCAATTTGACCAAGCTGAAAACCGTATGCACTCAATTAAAGCTATCATGGCTTTAACTGCAGGTAACTTATTCGTAAACAAAGTTTAATAACTTGAATTAATTTAAGTTTTAAGAACTGAATATGAATCGTTAATTGGTCATTCTGGTTCTGATTTTCAGATCAGAACCAGGATGACTTTTTATTTTTTAATTATTGTAACCCAGTTCCTTTAGACTACTAAGGAACTTATTGGTATTAGTATGTACTTTTTATTATGTAGAAGAGAAGTATTAATACATAGTAGTCAAAAATAGAACATTCACAATAGAATATGGAGGAAAAAATCATGGCAGAAGAAAAAGCAAAAAAAGGTTTTAAAATGCCATCATCATTCACGGTATTATTTATTATTATTGGATTGATGGCTATTTTAACATGGTTCGTCCCAGCAGGACAGTATGAAACTAACGAAGAAGGTAACTTAGTTGCTGGTACATATGAACAAGTAGAAGCTAACCAACAAGGTATCTACGAAGTAATGATGGCACCAGTATATGGTATGTTAGGTAAAGATACTGTTTTAGAACAAGAAAACGGTGACGTAATTGAAGTTCACACTGATGGTGCTATTGAAGTATCATTCTTCATCTTAATGGTAGGTGGCTTCTTAGGTGTAGTTACAGAAACTGGTGCTTTAGACATCGGTATCGCTTCAGTTGTTAAAAAATACCACGGCCGCGAAAAAATGTTAATTCCTATCTTAATGGTATTATTCGCATTAGGTGGAACAACTTATGGTATGGGTGAAGAAACAATGGCTTTCTATCCATTATTAATCCCAGTTATGATGTCTGTAGGTTTTGATACTATCACAGCCGTTGCAATCATCTTAGTTGGTTCTCAAATCGGTTGTTTAGCTTCAACAGTTAACCCATTCGCTACAGGTGTTGCATCAGATGCTGCAAACATCGGTATCGCTGAAGGTATTGGCTGGCGTTTAGTATTCTTCGTTGTTATGGTTGCTTTATCAATTTTCTACGTATATAACTATGCAAGCAAAATTGAAAAAGACCCAACTGCTTCATTAGTTTATAGCAAACGCGAAGAAGATTTAGCGTTCTTTAAAGTTAAAGAAACAGATGCTGACTTAAACAAAAAACAAAAACGCGCTTTACGTTTATTCGCATTAACATTCGTAATCATGGTTATCTCATTAATTCCTTGGACTAACTTCAAAGTTTCAATTTTTGAATCAATCAACAACGGAATCCAAAACATTCCAGTATTAGGTATGATTTTTGGTCACTCATTACCATTAGGTGAATGGTACTTCCCAGAAATCACTATGTTATTCTTAATGATGGCTATCTTTGTAGGTTTAATCTCAGACATGGGTGAAGAACGCTTCTTAACAGTATTCATGAATGGTGTTGCTGACTTAATGAGTGTTGCTTTAATCTGTGCTGTTGCTCGTGGTATCCAAGTTATCATGAACGATGGATTAATTACAGCTACAATCTTAAACTTCGGTGAAAATTCATTATCAGGTTTATCATCAGGCGTATTCATTATCTTAACTTACTTATTCTACTTACCATTATCATTCTTAATCCCTTCAACTTCAGGATTAGCTGGTGCTACAATCGGTATCATGGCTCCATTAGGAGAATTTGCTAATGTTCCTAAACACTTAGTAATTACTGCTTTCCAAGCAGCTTCAGGTATCTTAAACTTATTAGCTCCAACTTCTGGTATTGTTATGGGTGCGTTAGCATTAGGACGTATTGATATCGGTACTTGGTGGAAATTCATGGGTAAATTAGCTGGTTACATTGTAGTATTAAGTATTGCTATCTTAGTAATTGCTACTTTATTCTAAAATAATAAGTAAGTAATATTATTATTGATCATAAGGAGTGACTGATTTGCAAACATTTATTACTAAAAAGCATCAAGAAGATTGTATTGAAGCCATAAAAAATATTGTTAGTTATCCATCTGTTTTAAACGAAGGAGAAAACGGCACTCCGTTTGGTCAATCAATTCAAGATGTTTTAGAAGCAACTTTAGAATTATGTAAGTCATTAGGTTTTAAAACATTTATTGATCCAGACGGCTATTATGGTTATGCAGAAGTTGGTTCAGGAGAAGAACAATTAGCGCTATTATGTCATTTAGATGTAGTACCAGTTGGCGATATGAATCTTTGGGAAACAGATCCATTTGAAGTAGTTGAAAAAGACGGCTATCTTTATGGACGTGGAACACAAGATGATAAAGGCCCTTCAATGGCGGCGTTATATGCAGTTAAAGCATTAATGGATGCTGGTGTAGAGTTTGATAAACGTATTCGTTTTATCTTTGGTACTGATGAAGAAACGCTTTGGCGTGGACTTGATCAATATACTGCTAAAGAAGAACCAGCTACAATGGGTTTTGCACCTGATGCAGAATTCCCATTAACTTATGCAGAAAAAGGCTTACTTCAAGCTAAATTAGTAGGACCAATTAGTGATGTCTTATCACTAAATGTTGGTGGCGCTTATAATGTAGTTCCGGGTAAAGTAACTTACGAAGGTAAATTAACCGAAGAAATTGCTTTACAATTAGATGGCTTAGGATTTGATTATGAAAAAGGTGATGATACTATCACTGTATTAGGTAAATCGATCCACTCAAAAGACGCTCCAGAAGGTATTAATGCCGCTGTTCGTTTAGCTTTTGCATTATCTGAATTAGTATCTCATCCAGTCTTAAACTTTATCGTTGATGAAGTAGGAGAAGATGCGACAGGTTCTGCTCTATTAGGAACTATCCAAGACGAACCAACAGGAAGTTTATCACTTAACATTGCAGGTTATAGCCTGTCTCAAGAAGGCTCTGAAATCAAATTAGATATCCGTATCCCGGTTCTAGCTGATAAAGAATCTTTAGTTGAAGAGTTAAAACGTAAAGCTGCTCCATATAATTTAACTTATGAAGAAGTTGACTATTTAGCTCCTTTATACGTTCCGCTTGATAGTAATTTAGTAGGAACATTAATGGATGTTTATAAAGAAAAAACAAATGATGTACATGCAAAACCAAAATCTTCAGGAGGAGCTACATTTGCTCGTACAATGCAAAATTGTGTGGCATTTGGTGCAGTATTCCCTGATTCAGAAATCACTTTCCATATGGAAAATGAAAAAATGTCTTTAAGAGACATTTTTGGTGCAATGGATATTTATGCAGAAGCAGTATATCGCTTAGCAGCAAAATAATAACAGGAAATTGGTTGAGCTAGTTGATGAAGTCAACTAGCTCAATTATATAAAAAAATAAATTAATAATGAAAAGGGGACAAAATAATATGTCACGTAAAATCGTTATCGCTCTTGGAGGAAACGCAATTCTTTCTACAGACGCATCAGCACAAGCACAACAAGAAGCTTTAGTTCAAACAGCTAAATACTTAGTACAATTCATTGAAAATGGTGATGAATTAGTTGTAACTCACGGTAATGGACCACAAGTTGGTAACTTATTATTACAACAAGCAGCTGCTGATTCAGAAAAAAATCCAGCTATGCCTTTAGACACTTGTGTT
Source organism: Granulicatella balaenopterae (assembly GCF_900111135.1). Classification (GTDB taxonomy): domain Bacteria; phylum Bacillota; class Bacilli; order Lactobacillales; family Aerococcaceae; genus Granulicatella; species Granulicatella balaenopterae. Next base: position 26,933 of record NZ_FOGF01000023.1, read on the forward strand.
GCTATGACTGAAGGAAGCATTGGATACTGGTTACAAAACGCTTTAGTAAACGAATTACAAGCTCGTAACATCAAAAAAGATGTTGCTGCAGTAGTTACACAAGTAATCGTTTCAGAAGATGACCCAGCATTCAAAAACCCAACTAAACCAATCGGACCATTCTTAACAGAAGAAGAAGCTAAAGCTGAATCAGAAGCTACTGGCGCTACTTTCACTGAAGATGCAGGTCGTGGATGGCGTAAAGTTGTTGCTTCTCCAAAACCAGTAGGTATCAAAGAAGTTAACGTTGTTCGCACATTAATCGAAGCTGGTAATGTTGTTATTACTGCTGGTGGGGGAGGAATCCCTGTAGTTGAAGATGCAGAAACTAAACACTTAACAGGTGTTGAAGCTGTTATCGATAAAGACTTCGCTAGCCAAACATTATCAGAATTAGTAGGAGCTGACTTATTCGTTATCTTAACAGGTGTTGATAACGTATTCGTTAACTTCAACAAACCTAACCAAGAAAAATTAGAAACTGTTACAGCTTCTAAATTAAAAGAATATATCGCAGAAGATCAATTTGCACCAGGAAGCATGCTTCCTAAAGTTGAAGCTGCTATTAACTTTGTTGAAAACTACCCAGAAGGTAAAGCAGTTATCACTTCATTAGAAAACATCGCACAAGTATTAGCTGGTGACGGTGGAACACAAGTTATCGCTGGATAATAAAAGATTTAAACAATAAAATCCCCATGTTCCATCAAATCATTAGATTATTACTGATTTTGACTCATAAAACTAGACAAAGCGAAATAAATTTGTTATAGTTTTAGTCATTAAGAGGTTATTAAATAAAATTCGTAGATAAAGAGAGTAATCTTTGTGTGATATTAAAGCGAGTCGGAATAGGTGAGAGCCGATATAAAAAACAAAGATGAAACGCACTTTTGAGAAGATAACTTGAAATTAGTAGGGTTATCCGGCAGTCATGTCGTTATTTTAATGAGAGGTTTATACATATCGTATAGACAATTAGAGTGGTACCACGGGATTCTCGTCTCTATCCAATGTCTTTTTTAGGCATTGGGTAGGGGCGTTTTTTTATTTATAACAAATATTTTTAAGGAGTGTAATAATGGATTATAAAAAACTTGTAGCAGAACAAATTTTAAAAACTGTTGGCGAACATTTATCATATGATGATGTTTACAATATGATTGAAGTTCCAAAATATTCAGAACACGGAGATTTAGCTTTTCCAGCATTCTCATTAGCAAAAATTTTGCGTAAAGCTCCTCAAGCAATTGCGGAAGATATCGTAGCAGGTGTTGAAGATGAACATATCTCTAAAGCAGTTGCGACTGGACCATATGCTAACTTCTTCTTAAACCGTGATAAATTTGCGGATGAAGTCTTAAAAACAGTCTTAGAACAAGGCGAACACTATGGAGATTGGACTTTCGGTGAAGGCCGTAATGTAACAGTTGATATGTCTTCTCCAAATATTGCTAAACCAATGTCAATGGGTCACTTACGTTCAACAGTAATTGGTAACTCAATTGCTAAATTAGCTGATAAAGTTGGTTATAACTCAGTGAAAATCAACCACTTAGGTGACTGGGGAACTCAATTCGGTAAATTAATCGTTGGATATAAAAAATGGGGATCTGAAGAAGCAGTATTAGCTGATCCGATTGCTGAATTATTACGTTTATACGTTAAGTTCCATGAAGAAGCTGAAGAAGATCCAGAATTAGAAGAACAAGGTCGTGCTTGGTTCAAAAAATTAGAAGATGGCGATCCTGAAGCAGAACGTTTATGGAAATGGTTCAAAACTGAATCATTAAAAGAATTCAACCGTGTATATGATATGTTAGGTGTTGAATTTGACTCATATGCTGGTGAAGCATTCTATAATGATAAAATGGATGAAGTTGTTGATTTATTAGAAACAGAAAAAATCGCAACTATCGATAATGGCGCTACTGTAGTTCATTTAGATAACTATGATTTACCACCTGCATTAATCAAAAAATCAGACGGTGCAACATTATATATTACTCGTGACTTAGCTGCTGCATTATACCGTAAGAGAAATTATGACTTTGCTAAATCAATCTATGTTGTAGGTAATGAACAAGCAAACCACTTCAGACAATTAAAAGCAGTCTTAAATGAAATGGGCTGGGATTGGCAAGAACAAATGCAGCATATTCCATTTGGTCTAATTACTTTAGGTGGTAAAAAATTATCAACTCGTAAAGGTAAAATTGTCTTACTTGAACAAGTATTAAACGATTCAACTAAATTAGCTTTAGAACAAATTGAAGCTAAAAATCCTGATTTACCAAACAAAGAAGAAGTTGCGAAACAAGTAGGTGTTGGTGCCGTAGTATTCCACGATCTTAAAAATGACCGTATGAATAACTTTGACTTTGTATTAGAAGATGTCGTTCAATTTGAAGGTGAAACAGGACCATATGTACAATACACTCGTGCTCGTGCAATGAGTATCTTACGTAAAGCAGGTAAAGAAATCGATACAACTGCTCCAATCGCATTAGAAGATGACTATGCATGGGAAGTATTAAAATTAATTGAAAACTATCCAAATGTCGTTAAATTTGCTGAAGAAAAAGCTGAACCTTCTGTCATTGCTAAATTTGTAATTTCATTAGCGCAAGCATTCAACAAATACTATGCAAATAGCCGTATCTTAGTTGAAGACGAAAATCTAAATTCAAGATTAGCATTAGTCGATGCAACTCAAAGCATCTTAAAACAAGGATTAGACTTATTAGGTGTAGAATCACCAGACGAAATGTAATTCTTCATTAACTTATGCACCATCCTAGTGTTGTTAGAAAATCTGATATCGGTTTTCTGGCAACACTTTTTTGATGGTTCTATAATATTTTTGAATATGATATAATATGAAAGGAAAACTTACAGCTTTAACTGTATTTCTTAGCTCTTTATCAAATAATTTTGGTAAAGTGAAAATAACAATAAGAAAAATGGAGGATTAAAAATGCGGATTATTAGTTTTATCTTGCCGGCATTATTATTAGTGTGGATAGATGTATCTTTTTTTGGTGAGGATAAGAACAAAAAGAACATTTTGAAATGGATATTATTATATGGAGTATTAGCAAATCTATGGACGATGTTTGGCCTGCGGTATATTTGTCATATGGATGATGTTGTCAGTGCGAAAGTATATCAAAGAATGGCCTTTTCACTAAAATATATATTATTAGTAAGCTTTATTGGTAGTTATCTACTATTATTAAAACATACATTAGTAGATAAATTTGTAACTTTAAAGAAAAGTGAAAAAACAAGTAAATTAGTAATTGTTTTAGAAATATTAAGCTTAATCATTATTACGTTAGGATTTGTATTTTTCTTTATGTCACGATGGTTTGTAGGTGAATTTGGTGAGTTAACGCCAGAACAGTTTATGTTTAACTTAAAATCACCAACAGAAGGTACAGCTGAAAATGTGGTGATTAGTTTAAATAATAAAGGGAAATTACCGGTAATTATTTGTACATTTACGGTATTAGCATTCGTGTTATTTAATCGTGATATTTATACTAAGAATAATCGAAAAGTGTTATCAGCTAAAGTATATAAATGGATATTAATGCCAGTAATGGTAATTATTGGTTGCTCAGGGATTGTTTACGGTGTCGATAAATTAAACTTGCGTGCAGTATATCGTACTTGGGCTGTTTCTTCAACATTTATAGAAGATAATTATGCGTCACCAAATGAAGTGACATTGACTTTCCCAGAGAAAAAACGTAATTTAATTCATATTTATTTAGAATCAGTAGAAAATTCATATTTATCACAAGATTTGGGTGGTTATATGGAGACTAATTTAATGCCAGAATTATATGAGTTATCAAAAAAAGGTATTTCTTTCTCAAATAATGATAAAATGGGCGGACCGCATCAAACATATGGTTCATCATGGTCAGTGGCTTCAATGGTGAATATGAGTGCCGGTGTTCCATTAGCTGTGCCAGTAGGGGTAAATGCTTATGGTTTAGATGGACACTTTTTACCGGGCGCTATTACAATTGGTGATATTTTAGAAGAAGAAGGCTATAATCAATCACTTATGTTTGGAGCAGATGCTGATTTTGGTGGATTAACAGCTTATTATGAAAGTCATGGCGATTTCCATATTTCAGATTATATTTATGCGAAAGAGCAAGGTATGATTCCAGAAGATTATGAAGTATGGTGGGGCTATGAAGACGACAAATTATATGAATTTGCCAAAGATGAGATTAATCGTTTAGCCAGTGAAGGTAAGCCATTTAACTTCACAATGGAAACAGCAGATACACATTTCCCTGATGGTTATTTATCAGAAAATGCGCCAACTCCATATGATAAACAATACTCAAATGTTATAGCTTATTCAACGAAAGAAACAGTTGATTTTGTGAGATGGATTCAAGAACAACCATTTTATGATAATACGACGATTGTTATTACTGGGGATCATTTGAGTATGGATAGTAATTACTTTAAAGATTTTGATCCAAACTATGAAAGAACAGTCTTTAATACTATTTTAAATGCACCAATCAGTAGTGAAAATACGAAAAATAGAGATTATGCACCTTATGATTTTTATCCAACAATTATGGCCGCATTGGGTGTCCAAATTGAAGGAGACCGTTTAGGAATTGGAACTAATCTATTTTCTGATAAGCCAACCATGCTAGAAGAATATGGAATGGACTATGTAGAAAAAGAATTAGGATCTTATAGTGCTTTTTATAATGATAAATTAATTGATGTAAATAATGATAGCATTTATGTGCCTAAAAAATAATAATTAAAAAATAAAGTGTGTTGTTAGAAAATCTGATATCGGTTTTCTGGCAACACTTTTTTGTTTCAGTATATTTATTAGGAAATGTTTGGTATACTAAAAGGAAGAATGAAAGTAACAGAATGGAGACTATTTAATGAAGAAAAATGAAGAAGTAACAGTAACAATTGAGGATTTAACCTATGAAGGCTTAGGTGTAGGTAAAGTGGATGGCTACCCATTATTTATTGAAAATGCATTAATTGGCGAAGAAGTAAAAGTATTAGTAATGAAAGTTGGAAAAAGTTTTGGTTATGCAAAAGTTGTTGAACGTTTAACAACTAGCCCTGATCGTGTACCATTAACTGATCGTGTAGGGATTCGTATTGGAACAATGCCATTACAACATATGTCTTATAACTCACAATTAGTATTTAAGAAAAAACAAGTAGCACAAGTAATGAAATCAATCGCCCATATGCCAGAAGTACCAGTCTTTGATACATTAGGAATGACAAATCCATGGGGTTACCGCAATAAAGCGCAAGTCCCTGTCAGAGCAATTGCTGGTGAGTTACAAACTGGATTTTTCCGTAAAAATAGTCATAACATGGTTGCTGTAGAGAACTTCCATATCCAAGACCCAGAAATCGATAAAGCTATTGTTGCTATTCGTGATATTATGCGTGAATATGGTGTGAAACCATATAATGAGAAGAAAAATATTGGTAATTTACGTAATATTATTGTGCGTCGTGGATACCATTCAGGGGAGATGATGGTTGTTTTAGTTACTAGAACAGCTAAATTATTCCCATTAAGCAAAATTATTCCAGATATCTTAGAAAAAGTACCTGGTGTTGTATCAATTATTCAAAATGTTCAACCATTCCGTACAAATGTCATTATGGGGAAAGAAACAATTGTCTTACATGGTGAAGACAAGTTTACCGATCAATTAATGGGCTTAGATTTCCATATTTCATCACGTTCTTTCTACCAAGTTAACCCAGTACAAACTGAAGTATTATACCAAACAGCTATTGATGCTGCAGGTTTAACAGGTGAAGAAACAGTTATCGATGCTTATTGTGGGATTGGTACATTAAGTTTAGCCTTAGCTCAAAATGCGAAAGAAGTTTATGCGATGGAAATTATTTCAGATGCGATTGAGATGGCTAATGAAAATAAAGCATTAAACAATATTACTAATGCTCACTTTAAAGTAGGTGCAGCAGAAGAAGTTATGCCTCGTTGGAAAGAAGAAGGCTTACAAGCGGATGTAATTGTTGTTGATCCACCAAGAAAAGGATTAGAAAAAGAATTTATCGAGGCAGCCGCGGCAGTAGAACCAAGTCGTATCGTCTATGTAAGTTGTAATCCAGCTACGATGGCACGTGACTTAGCTTTATTTGCTGAATTAGGATATGTAACGAAATCAGTTCAACCAGTTGATATGTTCCCACAAACAACACATGTGGAATCAGTAGCATTATTAGAAAAAGCATAAATGATTAAAACTAGTTATCTTACTATTGTGAGGTAGCTAGTTTTTTTGGTACTATACTATAATAAATGGTATCAGTAAGTAAGTGTCTAGTGTTTAGTTAGACGATAAAAAAATATTATGTTGTAAAGAACAAGATTAGAATATCTGTTCTTTGACAACATAATACTGAGAG
>NZ_FOGF01000044.1 GCF_900111135.1 Granulicatella balaenopterae
AAGCACCTGTTGTTTCTTCGCTCGACTTGCATGTATTAGGCACGCCGCCAGCGTTCGTCCTGAGCCAGGATCAAACTCTCATGAAAATTATTTCACGAGCTTTTGAAAGCTCATTATTGTTTTGTTGCTGACTTATATTTGTTTTATTTCTATTATAAAAAGAAATTGATAGTTTGCTTCATTCAAAATGAAGCCCCTACACATTTGGTTCGTCTTCTTTGTTCAATTTTCAAAGTTCAATTCGTTGTCTCGCTGACAACTTCTAAATAATACCATGTTTGATTTAACTTGTCAACACTTTTTTGAAAATATTTTTAAATTTTATTTTTAAAAACTTTTCTTTAGAAAATGTTTTCTGTTTATTCCAAACAGTAAAACTATGATACCTTATTTCATTGATTGTTGTCAATACTTTTTTAAAACTTTTTTAATTTGTTTTTGTTTCATATCAATGTTTACTGCGTTTCTCAAACAGTAACGTAATATTATCATGAAAACAGCCATAGTGTCAATAAGTTTTTCGATGTTTTTTTATTTTTATCTAGAGTTTTTTTAAATTGCAATCTATCGCTATTCATCAATTATCAATCATGGACTTTATAAGTTTTTTCTTTAGTGGTTATATTTTCACTGTGATATTTTATCGGTGGTTCTGTTAAAAGTAAAAAAAAGAGAGCTTAAAAGCCCCCTTTTGTTGGTTACGATATTAGATTATAGGCGTTCGTTTAATTCTTTAGCTAAATCTTCAAATCCTGGTTTGCCTAATAATGCGAACATATTTTTCTTGTATGCTTCTACACCTGGTTGGTCAAATGGATTTACGCCATTTAAGTATCCTGAAATACCTACTGCAATCTCAAAGAAGTAGATTAAGTGTCCTAAAGTATAAGCTGTCATATCCGGTATTGTTACTAATAAATTAGGTACATCTCCATCTGTATGTGCTAATAAAGTTCCTTGGTAGGCTTTTGTATTTACAAAGTCCATATCTTTTCCTTCTAAGTAACCTAAGCCATCTAAATCTTCTGTTTGCGCTGGAATCATTACTGTTTTGCGAGGAGTGTCCACCTTAATAACTGTTTCAAAGATGTTACGACGTCCTTCTTGGATATATTGGCCAAGAGAGTGTAAATCTGTTGAGAAGTTAGCACTTGATGGGTAAATTCCTTTTTGGTCTTTACCTTCAGACTCGCCAAATAATTGTTTCCACCATTCTGAGAAGTATTGTAATGATGGTTCATAATTGATTAATAATTCAGTTACTTTACCTTTTCTATATAGCAAGTTTCGGATTGCTGCGTATTGGTATGCTTCATTTTCTTTTAAGTCAGAGCTTGAATATGCATCTACTGCATCGCTTGCACCTTCCATTAATGCGTCAATGTCTGCACCTGTTACAGCAATTGGTAATAATCCTACTGGTGTTAAGACTGTGAAACGTCCACCTACGCTATCAGGGATAACAAATGTTTGGTAACCTTCAACGTCTGCTTCGCTTTTTAATGCACCACGAGCACGGTCAGTTGTTGCATAAATACGGCTAATAGCTTCTTCTTTACCATATTTTTTAATTAATAAATCTTTAAATACACGGAAAGCAATAGCTGGTTCAGTTGTTGTTCCTGATTTAGATATAATGTTAACTGAGAAATCACGATCACCAATTAATTGGATTAAATCGTGTAAATATGTTGAGCTAATGCTATTACCTGCAAATAATACTTGTGGTGTTTTGCGTTCTGATGCTGGTAAGTGGTTATAGAATGAGTTATTTAAGAAATCAATTGCTGCACGAGCTCCTAAATAAGATCCGCCAATACCAATAACAACTAAAACTTCTGAATCACTTTGAATTTTTTTAGCTGCTGCTTTAATGCGTGCAAATTCTTCCTTGTCGTACGATTTAGGTAAGTTAACCCAACCAGTGAAATCACTACCTGCGCCTGTTCCTTCACGTAAATCTTTATCAACAGCAGTTACTTGTGATTGTAAGTAATCCACTTCATGTTGGTCAAAGAATCCTAATGCTTTTGAATAATCAAATGAAATATGTTTCATTTACTTTCCTCCTCAATAATCTATTACTGAAATTTAGCTAGAACTTTATTTCATGGTTATTATACCAGTATTTCTCTATAATTGCGAAAAGTTTTACTCAGTTTTCAAGCATTTTCTTTTTCGTTTTTGTTTTCATTTTTGCTTTCAACAAATTCACGCTTAGCTTCTTCAATCCATTTTGGCATTTGTTGTTCTAAGCTGACAAATCCAATTGATGGTGTATAGCGTTTTTTACGTCTTTTGCGTTTGGCAGGTTCACTTGGTGTATCAAGAGATTGTAAGGCACGCATTGATAGACTAATCTTTTGTGTATATTCATCTATATCGATAATTTTTGCTTGGATAATATCTCCTACTTTTACAAATTCTTGTAGATTTTCCATATAACCATGTTTACATTCTGAAATATGCACTAATCCTTGCGTTTCTTCATCTAATGATACAAAGACACCATATGCTTGGATACCTGTTACAGTTCCGGTTAATATATCACCGATTTTATACTTTAAAGTCATTTTTAGCCCTCATTTCTTCTGGCTTATAATACAGTCATTTTTTCGATTTTAACGTCTTTTAATGGTTTATCTTGTGCATTTTTTTCTACTGTTTGGATTGCTTCAACAACATCCATTCCTTCGATTACGCGTCCAAATACTGTATGACGGTGATCTAACCATGGAGTCCCACCATTTTTAGCATAGTCTTCAATGATTTCTTCTGGCCAACCACCATCTTTTAATTGTTGTAGCATTGTTGCTGGTACGTGTTTTGCGGTAACGATAAAGAATTGACTACCATTAGTGTTCGGTCCAGCATTAGCCATTGATAAGCTACCATATAGGTTAAATACTTCACGGCTAAATTCATCATTAAATTTGCCACCCCATGCAGATTCACCACCCATTCCTGTTCCTGTTGGGTCGCCACCTTGAATCATAAAGTCTTCAATAACACGGTGGAAGATAACATCATCATAATAACCATTTGTTGTGTGAATTAAAAAGTTTTCAACTGTTTTTGGCGCTTGTTCTGGAAACATTTCTAAAATAATTGTCCCCATAGTTGTTTCCATTTTTACTTTTGGATTTGTTTCTTGTGCTTCGATTAATTGTGGATATACTGTCATAATATCATTCTCCTTTAAATTTTATCTAGTTAACTACAATTCCCATTAAAACACATTCTAACGTTTTTTTCTAGTTCAACAATTTTATCTTGTACGATATTTCTTTTGTTTTTTTTCGTAAATTCGTGGTATAGTTATATGTACAAGAAGAAATCGGATGGTGATTAGTTTATGGGTTTATTATCAAATTATCCACTAATGGCTGCGGTGTGCTCGATTTTATTTGCTCAATTCATTAAATTTCCTATTGCACATATCAAACGCAGCAAAAATGCATCCTTATCGATTATGACTTCGACTGGCGGTATGCCTAGTTCTCACTCTGCTGCAGTTACTTCACTCATTACAGCATTAGTCTTACAAAATGGCTTTGATTCACCCTATGTTGCAATTGCTACTACTTTTGGGATGATTGTCATGTTTGATGCAATGGGTGTTCGTCGTCAATGCGGGGAACAAGGTGTATTAATTAGCCGCATATTCGATGAGTATACTAAAAAGAATGGACCAGTTTTACCTGATATCAAATTAAATGATGAAGAAGCTATTGATAATTTATTAGAAGAAGATGATAGTTTAATTATCAAAAAATATTTAGGTCATAAACCGTCTGAAGTTTTAGCGGGTGCTATTACAGGGATTATTATTGCATTTTTATTAAGCAAATTCTTTTTATAGAAATTTACACTAGGAGGATCTACATTGGATACAAAAGAAATCATGGATATTACAATTATTGGGGGTGGACCAGTTGGTTTATACACTGCCTTTTATGCTGGGTTACGCCAAGCTAAAGTAAAAATTATTGAGAGTTTACCTCAATTAGGTGGTCAGCCTGGAATGTTATATCCAGAAAAAATGATTTATGATATTCCTGCTTACCCTGAAATTATGGCAGGGACATTAATCACGAATTTAAAAAAACAATTGTCACGTTTTAAAGATACGACCATTTGTTTAGGCGAAGAAGCTTTCCAATTAAAGAAAGTTGATGATATTTTTGAAATTACGACAACTAAAGCAACTCATTATAGTAAAGCAATTATTATTGCTTGCGGGAATGGTGCTTTTAGACCGCGTCGTTTGGAAATTGAAAATGCTGAACTATATGAGAATACAAATTTACATTATTTCGTGAATAATATCGAACAATTCCGCAATCGTCGTGTAGCAATTTGTGGGGGTGGCGATTCTGCAATTGACTGGGCCTTAACTTTAGAACCTTTAGCAAAAGAAGTTCATGTTATCCACCGTCGCAAACAATTCCGTGCGCAAGAACATAGTGTGAATCAAATGCTTGAATCAGATATTCATGTCTTAACACCCTTTGTTCCTTTGCGAATTAATGGTGATGGTAAGACTTTATCATCAGTTACTTTTAAAGAAGTACGTGGTGAAAAAGCAGAAACTATTGAAGTTGATGATTTCTTAGTCAACTATGGCTTCTCGTCATCTATTGGTGGCTTAAAAAATTGGGGCTTTGAAGTTGAGCGTAATTCAATTATTACCAATAGCAAAACAGAAACAACTATTCCTGGAATTTATGCAGTTGGCGATATCGCTACTTATCCTGGTAAAGTTAAAATGATTGCATCTGGTTTTGGTGAAGCTCCTACAGCGGTTAATAATGCTGTATCATTTATCAATCCAGACGAGCGTGCACATCCAATGCATAGTACATCATTATTCTAATAGTAAATTTTTAACAGTAACTCTTTAATGAGTTGCTGTTTTTTTATGCTGTATTTTTTGTACTGGGTGATGATGTATTTGTTGATGAGTCTTTTGGGGCTACTAATAGTTTTTACAAAAATTTCTTCAAACAAAAAACTCCCCCACTAGCTAATTACTAGTAGAGAGAGTCCTTTTATCTATTTATTTTTGCTTTACGCCTAACCATTAATTCTAAACTAATCGCTAGTACTGTAAATAATCCTAAAATTAATACAAAGCACATCATAAAATATTGTTCTGGCAATGCCAAAATAATCGGATCATACTTAGGATCAAATAGCCAAGTAGTATTTCTAAACATTAACTTATGAAATAGTAAAAATGCATCACGGAAAGTAACGCTTCCTACGATAGCTAATGATAATGGAGTGACAATCATCCACCAAAATGGCTTAATGTAATACCAATATGTCTTTTGTTGCTTCATCTGTTGTAGTAGCCAATACGTTACCCCTCCCAAAAGCGGTACACAGGCTAAATCTAATAAAAATAATTGTTTTACATCACGAAAATGCTGTAAACCATTAGTTGAACTAGAGAAATCTGGCATCTGTAAATGACTATCAAAGGGATTAATTAAATACTGAATTAACACTTGATAATTTTTAGTAAGTATCTCTTTTGAAAATCCTGTTTGCTCTTCAATTGAAAACCAATCAATCGCCAGACTATATAATGGTGTAAGTACAATAACCACCGCAATCGAAAAGCTTAATAAAAATAATGCCATACAAATTGTTTGTAAGCTAATTTTTAATGATTGATGATTCATAAATTATAACTCCCAATGCGTTAAATCTTCTACAATATGAGTCGGCTGGGCTTCTACAGTTACTAAATCCTCACGTGATGAAAATCCTGTTAAGACCATTAATGTATCCATAGAAACATTAACCCCCGCCATAATATCAGTTGTATAATTATCACCAACCATCACGATTTCTTCTTTAGTTAAAGCTTGTTTACCAGCTGCTTTTAATTGCTCATTCAAGTGGTGAATAGCCCCTTCCATAATAACTGAACTTGGCTTACCAATAATCACTGGTTCTTGTCCTGTTGAGCATCTTAAAAAGGCAGTTGTTGCACCTGAACCTGGGCATAATCCTTTTTCATTTGGAATATTTGAATCGATATTTGTCACTACAAAAGCTGCACCATTACGAATTGCTAAAGTTGCTTTTTCTAATTTTTGATAGTCTAAATTGATATCTAATGATTGTAAGACAACATCTGGATTGTTATCGACTAAGGTAAAGCCCGCTTCGACTAATTGTCCTCTTAATGACTCTGAACCTAATAAGAAAATTTTCGCACCTGGATGATGTTCTAATAAATAATCCACTGATGCTACAGCACTTGTATACACTTGATTTGCTTCTACTGTTGTATCGTAGTGATTATGTAATTTATCTGCTACTTGTTGGGTTGTTTTGGTGGCATTATTAGTTACAAATAAAAAAGGAATGTCTTTTTTTTGTAGTCTTTTAATAAATGCTTCCGCACTTGGAATACGATTTTTACCCATATACATTGTGCCGTCTAAATCGATGAAATATGCTTTATATTCTTGTTTCATAATTGCCCTCCAAACAATTTATTTTGTTTCTCTAATTTTGAATTGTTTTTTACGATTTTTATTTGTTGGACCTTTTGCTGGTACTTTGACAGGTGTTTTATGGTTTTTTGGCATTTGTGCTTGATCGCGTTCTTTAATTTGGAAATTTCTTGCTGTTTTTTTATTTTTTGGATTACGCGGTGAAGTATCTTTTTTCTTTTTATTAGTTGGAGCGAACTGTTCAGAACGTTTTTTCGTTTTCTTATCATTTTGATAAGCTTTTTTGTTCTTATTATTTGAATTGTTTGAACGTTTTTTATGTTGTCGTTTTTCAAAGTTTTTAACTGTTCTTTCTTCAATTGGAACTGGAACATCACGTTTAATGACAAAATACGAGCAGCCAAAATTACAAAATTCATATAAATAATCTTGTAAATATTGAATTTTCTTTTCATAAGTTACTTGTTTCGCATCATCTCGAAAGAAACCTTTTAAACGTAATTGCTCAAAGCCCCAATCACCAACGATATAATCATACTTATCTAAAACATCATGATATCGCCCATTCAACGCTTCTGCATTAAAGCCATCACGATAATTTTCGATTAGTGTATAAGCAACTCCTTGAATCGTTAAATGCTCTTTATCAATCATTTCTACATATTGTGGGACTGGTTCAACAGAAGAATCTGCTACTAAGCTTTCCCCATCAACTGTTATCTCATTAAGAGCTTCTTTTATATCTTTTTCTGTGATCGTTACCTTTTTTTGTTTATCTTCTTTCACTTAGCCACCTTCTTTTCTATCCATTATTTATAAACCAAATTGCTCTGGTCATCTTTTGTAAATCTTCCGGTGTTAATTCGATTTGAATACCACGTTTGCCACCCGATACACGAATAGTCTTTTGTTCTTTTGCAACTTCATCGATATATGTTGGGAATTGCTTTTTCATACCGATTGGTGAACAGCCACCACGTACATAGCCCGTTAATTTTTCTAGATCTTTTACTGGAATTAATTCAACTTTTTTATTACCTGATACTTTTGCTAAGGCTTTGAGATTCAATTCCATATCGCCTGCCACACAAGCTGCAAGATAGCCTGTCTTATCACCGTGCAATACAATGGTTTTATAGATTTCTTCAGGTGAAACTCCCATATCATGCGCCACATGCATTGCGTCTAGATTCTGTTCATCCCACTCATATTCATGAACAGTATAAGGAATTTTCTTTTGTTCAATCATCCTAACTGCATTTGTTTTTATTACTTTCTTCTTCAAAATAACACCTACTTTAATTATTTTATCATACTTTTTTTATGAATTCAGATTTTTAGTTCGACTAGTCATGCGTGGTACACCATATTTAACTAAATATTCTAATTCATCATACATTGCAGCAATAATTCCTTTATCGGTTACTGCCACTAAAATATCACCCGGTTGTAAGACAACATCACCCTTTACGATTTCTTCAACAGCTCCACGGCGAATTGTTGCTAAAATAACTTCTTTTGGCCAAGCGATTTCTTTAATTTGTTTGCCTACTAAAGGACTTTCCACAAAAATTGGTACTTCAAATGTAGTACGACGACCTTCTTTATGACCCATATGTTCACCAGTAATTTGTTCGGCTAATTTTTCATAAATTGGTTCCACACGTAATAAATCTGCTACGATAAATGCTGATAAAGTACAAATTCCCAGTGGCATCAATTGATTCAACCCGCCTACCATTTCTGTTACTAATAATAGAGCAGTTAGTGGCGCTTTACCAATTGAGGCAAAATATCCTGCCATCGCAAAAAAGACAAAACTTACTAAAAATTCTTCTGGAACACCACAATAAGTAATCACAATTTTACCATAAATTAACCCTAAAATTGCTCCTAAAGATAAGATTGGTAAAAAGATTCCCCCTGGTAAACCACTACCATATGAGACCATTGAAAAAATAAAACGAACAATAAATAATAGCATTAAAAAACTAATTGTCGGATTACCTTCTACTAATTCTAAAATTAATTCTCCGCCTCCACCTAAAAAATCAGGTCGCAAGATCCCTAATGGAATAATCGCTAGCATTGAGATAATCCCATAATAATAATTGGGTACTTTTGGTAATGCCTTGGCAAAAATTTTCTTTAAAGCAACTGTATTTCGTTGGTATAACCAACCAGCAAAACCTAAGAAAATCCCTAAACCAATAATATAACCATAAAATCTTAAAGGAAAACGTTGATTATTCACTAAACTTAACGCTGGAGCCACACCAAAAATCGTTTGTGCCACAAAATTACTCACTACCGCAGCCGTTAAAGTTGTTACCGCAACAATTGGACTAAAGGTATGATGAACTTCTTCTAAAACGAACATTAACCCAGCAATCGGTGCATTAAAAGCAGCTGCCAAACCAGCTCCCGCCCCACTTGAAATTAATACATTTTCTTGCGAGCGTGGTTCATGTAATACCTTAGCAAAACCTTGACCAACACTAGCTCCTAGTTGAATGGAAGGACCTTCACGACCTAATAACAAACCAGAACCAATTGATAGTAAACCACCAACGAATTTTTGCCATAAATCCATCCACCAATTAAGCGGCAACTTCCCTTGAATATGTAACTCTACCTGTGGAATCCCACTACCTTTAATATTTGGATTTTTTTTAACTAATTGACCTAGTAACAAACCTACAGCAATTGTTAGCGGAATCCAAGCTAGTAACCAAAGTGGTTGATATTGCATCACTTGATAGACACTAACTACCCAACTTAAAATATGCGAAATTGACATCCTAAATAGACTAACAATCACACCAGCAACTGCCCCAACACAGGCCCCAACTCCAATATACCAAACCTTTGAATGCAATGATGAAATAATTTTATGCTTACCCACAATACTCCTTCTTTCCAATTATTCTGTTGTCAATTATAACAAATATTTGTTTCATTTTATATGAAATACCATTTTTATCCTGTTCTTTTATTTGTATGATAATAGCAAAAAGCTAGAGCATCTCTACTCTAGCTTTCCCCCTGACTGCTCCCACGGGCAAGCCCATGGGGTTCTGATTATCAAGTATAGCTTGTAATCGTACATCATTTTCAGATTTTGGAGTTACAAGTGTAAATCTATTTAAATCAGAACTTTCATTACCAAGCGGTCCAACGA
This sequence comes from Granulicatella balaenopterae, assembly GCF_900111135.1. Taxonomy (GTDB): domain Bacteria; phylum Bacillota; class Bacilli; order Lactobacillales; family Aerococcaceae; genus Granulicatella; species Granulicatella balaenopterae. The sequence goes on from NZ_FOGF01000044.1 coordinate 9,655, forward strand.
CCACATTAGCGGTAAATTTCTGCTTTTCAGCAAAGAAGTACAATCAAAAACTGATTTTTAATCAATTCCAACTTCTTGACGAACAACATCACTAATGCGTTCAACATATTCATGGCATAATTCATCAGTTGGTGCTTCAACCATTACACGAATTAATGGTTCTGTTCCACTAGGGCGAACTAAGACGCGTCCATTACCATCCATTTGAGCTTCAACAGCTTCAATAACTTCTTTGATTGCTGGTACTGACATCACATTATTTTTATCAGTTACACGAATATTAACTAATTCTTGTGGATAAGTTGGTACTTCTTGAGCTAATTCACTTAATGGTTTGCCTGTTTCTTTCATTACAGCCATTAATTGAATCCCTGTTAATAATCCATCACCTGTTGTATTTAAATCTAGGAAAATAATATGTCCTGATTGTTCGCCACCAAATGTATAACCATTTTTACGCATTTCTTCAACAACATAACGGTCACCGACTTTAGTTTGTAAAGCAATCATACCTGATTCTTCCACAATTTTATGGAAACCTAAATTACTCATTACTGTTGAAACAATTGTATTTTTAACTAATTTACCTTGTTCTTTTAAGTATTTACCACAAATGTACATAATTTTATCGCCATCAACGATTTGACCATTTTCATCAATTGCAATACAACGATCCCCATCACCATCAAAGCTTAGTCCTAATTGTGCTTCTTTTTCAACGACAAATTTTGCTAAAGCTTCTGGATGTGTTGAACCAACGCCGTCATTAATATTGACGCCATTTGGTTTAACACCCATTGTATAAAAGTCTGCATCTAAGTCTGCAAATAAACGTGTTAATAGTGGTGCAGTTGCGCCATTTGCGCCATCTAATGCTACTTTCATGCCTGAAAAGTCGCCTTCGATAGTATTTTGTAAGAATTGTGAATATTTTAAGCTACCTTCTAAATATTCATCAACTGTTCCTAATTCACCTGTTGCTGGTCTTGGTAAAGTATCTTCATCAGCATCTAATAGTGCTTCAATTTCTAATTCAGTATCATCTGATAATTTAAAGCCATCTGCTCCAAAGAATTTAATCCCATTATCTTGTGCTGGATTATGTGAAGCTGAAATCATAACCCCAGCTACGGCTCCCTGTACACGAGTTAAATACGCAACTCCAGGTGTTGGAATAACACCTAACTGCATAACTTCAATCCCAACAGATAATAAACCAGCAATTAAAGCATGTTCTAATAATTGACCTGAAATACGTGTATCACGACCAACTAAAACTCTAGGATGCTCTCCTTCAGATTGTTTTAATAAAACATATCCTCCAAAACGCCCTAATTTAAATGCTAATTCTGGTGTTAACTCAGAGTTTGCTACACCTCTGACACCATCTGTTCCAAAATATTTTCCCATTTTTCATTCTCCTTCGTTATTCCTCAATAATAACAATTATTGATTCGATTGATTTGATTGAATTTGTTTTTTTGTATGTTCCTCTTCTGTAACAACTTGATTATTACTTGATGAATTTTCTGAACTTTCTTGTTCGGATTCTGTATTTTGTTTTTCTTCTGAACTCTCTGCACCTGAACTCTCTGTATCTGAACTTGACTCACTATCTTTTACACTGATGATTAGATCAATTTGACTTGGAATAACTGTCTCAATATTTTCTGGCGCTGCTAATTCAATAGTTCTTGTTTCTGACTTAGTAAATTGACTAATATCAACAGTTAGTGGTAAATAACTAATGCTATTTAATACTTGACGATTAGCGACTAATGTTACTTGTGTTTTAGATAATTTTAATTGGAAATCATTTGTTGCTGAACCAGTTTGAATAATTTTAATCGGTACAACTTTACTAATGGCCGTAATCGGCACATGAACTTCCACTGTTTCTGGTTCAACTTTTACGTCTAATGCCGTTCCTGAAGCATCAATCGCCTCAACTGGAGCAGTAACCATATAATCTGTTTTAGTCTGTTCCGTTAATATCACACGTGCAACAACACGATCAACTTGATTAATTAATGATTCTGAACCACTCACTTTTACCGATTCTGGTTGAGACTCCGCATCACCTTGTTCATAGACATCAGATAATGCTTTACTATCTACTTCAATCTCAACTGGTTTTGTAATGGTTTTCTTCTCTTCAATCACTATTTCTGACTCTGCAGGTGTAACCGTTGCTGTAACTCCCTCATTTAAACCTGTTACCTTATACGTAATGATATGCTGCCCAGGTCCTAATTGATCTAAATCTGGTGTTTCAACACGAAAAGCATTATTTGTTGTAGCTAGTAAAACCTTTGTGCTATTGCCTTCCAAACGAACGGTCACTGTTTCTGGTAAACCACTAACAGTATATGTTGTTTGATCCATATTCACAATGACTGGCACATTAGAGACTAATTGCGAATTCGAAACATTGACTACACTACTTGTTTGCGATGGATTCTTTAATTCCCTCGCATATGCAAATAACATAATCGCAATTAAAAACGAACTAATTACTAAAAACCACTTTTTATTAATGATTTTATTAATCATTTTTTGACCCCCCTTTTAGGAAATCAACAATCGAATGAAATACAATATCTTTTTTAGACTGTTCCTCATCCGATACAAAATGCTCACTTAAAATTGTGACAAATTCTTCTGGTGATAATTGACGCTGCAATTGATCTTTATATGCGATGCTTACATCACCAGTTTCTTCTGAAATAACAATCGTCACCGCGTCTGTTACTTCACTTAAACCAATAGCCGCACGATGCCTTGTTCCTAATTCTTTTGGAATCAACATATTTTCTGATAATGGTAAATAACATGATGAAGCAACTATTTTACAATCCCTGATAATCGTTGCGCCATCGTGTAATGGAGTATTGGGAATAAAGATATTCGTTACTAATTGATTACTAATTTTTGAATCAATCATAATCCCTGTTCTAATATACTCTTGTAAACTATTAGACTTCTCAATACAAATTAATGCACCGATGCGACGTTTTGCCATATACTGAACGGAAGTATTTAATTCTTCAATCATTCGTTCAGCCTGATTAACACTATGATGCTTTTTACTAAATAGATTTGTACGACCGATATGTTCTAACCCTCGTCTAATTTCAGGTTGAAAAATAATAATCGACGCAATCACTCCCCATTGAATTACTAAATTAATAATCCAATCAAGTGTTGTTAATCCTAAAGTATAACTAATCAGTTTCGTTAAGGCTATAACTAGAATCCCTCTTATTAAATGAACAGCTTTTGTCCCTTTAATAATTTCTAATAATTTATAAATTAAAAACCATACCACTAATATATCGATGACATTTCGAATGGTATCCCATGACATAATAGCTTCTTTGAAACTAGGCATACTTTCCCCCTCTTTCTTGGTATCTTAACCTCATTATTATACCATAAATTTATTTTTAGCAAAGCCCTTTCAGCAAACCAGCATCCACTAGTAACTCTCTCCAATAAGATTAGTACGCTTCATTATCATAAACTGAACCTATTTTCACTTTTGTAATAACTATTTTTAACATAAAACTTCGATAGATTCACCAGCTATTTTGATATACAAAAAAAGCGAGATGATAATCATCTCACTTACCTGTCTTATTACTGGGGTAGCTGGATTCGAACCAACGCATGACAGAGTCAAAGTCTGTTGCCTTACCGCTTGGCCATACCCCAATGGTAATGGAGGGGGGCAGATTCGAACTGCCGAACCCGAAGGAGCGGATTTACAGTCCGCCGCGTTTAGCCACTTCGCTACCCCTCCATAGCTATTAAATTGTTTGTTGCATTTCTGCTACTTCAATATAATAACCTATAATGAAAATATATGCAAGTACTTTTTAAAAGTTTTTTTGATTTTTTTGATTTCTAACAAATTCTTGTAAATCTTTAGCTTTTTTTACTTGTCTAAAGTCCTTATTCCGCCTTAAGGTAAAATAATCCGGCACTGGATCTTCTCCACCTGTAATAAATGGATGACAGCGTAGGATTCTACCAATTCCCATAATACTACCCTTTATTACACCGTGGTGTTTAATCGCTTGAATAGTATAATTTGAGCAACTTGGCGTATAAATACAACTTGGTGGAAACATTGGGGAGATAAATCGTTGATAGGTACGCACCAATCCTATTGCTAATTTTTTAAACATCTTCGCCTCTTTCTTATAACAAATTCAGAATATATTGAATGCCTTTTAAGCCAATAATCGTATAGAGATATAATGTTGCTGGTTTTGCTAGAAAACTAATAGCTACAAAGCGTTTTAGACTCATTTTACTAAGACCTGCTACCATACATAAAAAATCATCTGGAAAACCTGGCAATATAAATGCGCCAATTAGGAAACGCTCAAATTTTTTGTCATTTGCTAAATAGGCTATATATTTTTGATAGGTCTTTTCGCTAACAAACGCTCGAGCAAAAGAATATCCATATTTTCGTGCTAAAATAAAATTACAAATCGAGCCAATCATAATCCCAGTAAAATTATAGATAAATCCCCATAACGGTCCAAATAAAACATGCCCCACCATACAAGTTACCCCTCCTGGAATAACTGGATAAATCACTTGTGTTATCTGAACAACTATAAATAACAATGGGCCATAAATTCCAATCCGAGCAATGAAGTTTTGGAATGGTCCTCCTACTGAAAAATATTGCGTCGTTGAAATTTGATAGCCAATAAAAATTGTTAGCACTAAACCAATAATCGTTACTAAACGAATTAATCGACGGTTCATTTGTAATTTTTTATCTTCTATTGAATCAATCACTAATAGCCCTCCCTTTTACCGCTAAACTCCTTGTTCCTATAGTATAGCAAGCTTTCAAAAAAAGAGAATCGGCCTTTAGACTGACGAATCCTTCATCAAGGGACTTATGACATCCAAGGCTTATCAATCGTCATATGTTGCGAAAAAGCCTCTTGGAAACGCCATTCATTCAAACGTTTCTTACGTCTTTCTTGGTATCCTTGACAAATAAAAATCTCTTCTGGTGTTTCAGGAACAACTTTTGGTAAAGTAAAGTCAATTTCCCCATCTTTTGGTAAGGCTACAAATGTCCAAAAACTAGTCGCTGCTAAATACCGTTCACCAGTTAAAAGATTTTCACCTATAATTTTAAAAAAGATTTCTACACTTGTTTTTCCTGCTCCAGAAGCAAAAGTCTCAATGCAAACAGAATGCCCCATTGGTAAAGGCTTCAAAAAACTCATCGCATCAATCGAAGCCGTCACAGCATCACGACGACAATGACGACCTACTGAAATAGAAGCACAATCATCCATTAAACGCGTTAATTGGCCACCAAATAATGTATTATGCATATTCGTATCAAATGGGAAAATACGATGCGATTGAACAGCACGACTTTCCTTACAGGTTTTAGCTTCTTCCATATTTGTATCCCCTTATTTTTTAGTTTTGTTATTATAAGAAAAGCACTCGCCTCTTGACTAAGTGCTTATAAACTATTGCCCTTGCAATTGATTAATTTGTCGTTCTAAATCTTCTAAACGTTCATCTTGTAATTCTACTTTCTTTTCTAATGATTCAATCTCTGACTCTTGAATTAAATTATGTTGATGCTCTTTTCTTCCACCAACAAAATTATATAGATACACCGAACCAAAGACAACCGCTACTATCACAAACAAATAAATCCATGCACTATAGCGAATAAGATAACTAGTAAAAGAATTACCTAAATCTTCCACATCAATCCTACCCTTATCTTGCTTTTTATGTAACGTCATATTTTCCCCTCCACTCTATTGTACATTATAGCCATTTTAGTTAGAAATGTAAATTAAGTGCCTTATTACACAAATATTTTCTTTATTTCAAAAAACTGCTCTTTTCATCTCACCAAAAAATGATTGATATTTAGGTGGATTTCGTAAAATAGTCAACTTTGTGTTTTAATACGTTGATAAATTCTTGACTAAAAAGCGGATACACGTTATTGTTAATTTACTTAGATAGATACTATCTTGATGTAAAACACAGGAGGTAATAATAATGAGCTGGAAAATTATTGTTGATTCTAGTTGCGACTTAAAGCAATTAAACAACCTTGCTCCAAACACACAATATAAAAATGTTCCCTTAACCTTAAAAGTTGGTGATCATGAATTTATTGATGATGAAAACTTAGATACTAAAAAAATGCTAGCAGAAATGTATGCATACGAAGATCGTGTCACATCTTCTTGTCCTAGTCCAAATGCCTATTTAGAAGCATTTGAGGGCGCTGATAATATTATTTGCATGACTATTTCATCTAAATTATCAGGAAGCTATAATAGTTGTGAATTAGCAAAATCACTATATTTAGAAAATCACCCAGAAGCTAATATTTTTGTACTGGATACATTATTATGCTCTGGACCAATTAGTATTTTAGCTGAACAAATTAACCAATCTATCGCCAAAGGGTTAACTTTTGATGAAGTGGTAGCTGATTTACAAGCTAATCTAGAAAAATCAAAAATTATTTTCGTTTTATCTTCATTAGATAATTTAGTGAAAAACGGACGAGTGAATCACCTCGTAGGAAAAGTTGTTGGCTTATTAAATATTCGTTTAATTGGCCAAAATAATGATGGACAAATTGATATGATTCATAAAGCACGTGGACAGAAAAAAGCCCTAGCAACTGTTGTTAGTGAAATGGAAAAAAATAACTTCAATGGTGGTCGTGTCTATTTAAATCATGTGGATAACTTAACTGGGTGCCAATTATTAGAAAAATTAATCTTAGATAAATTCCCTACTGCGGATATTACAATTGAAGAAGCTGGTGGTTTATGTAGCTTCTATGCCGAAGAAAATGGCTTATTAATTGGTTATCAAACAAAATAGATATTTTTAACGTTACAAGTATCGTTCTTGTAGCGTTTTTTATTACGGATAACATGCTTCTCCTAGCAGCACGGGCGCAGCTTTCATTCACAACTAAAGCCAAATAACTTCCACTACCTTCAAGCACTTATCCACAAAAAAACTACCCTAGCTTATTTGCTAGAGTAGTTTTTTATTATTTGTAGTGTTATTATTAACAATTGGCTCTTCGTCAAGTAGTGTTGTTGAGGAATTATTAAAAGAAATCTGAAAGATTTATATTAGGGCTTAGTGGACTTGTTTACCACACAAAAGAG
>NZ_FOGF01000025.1 GCF_900111135.1 Granulicatella balaenopterae
TTAATGCCAAATACTGAATGGTTAAAAGATAGTGTAGACTTAAACAATCGTGGCGAAATTAAAATCGATGCAACTGGTCAAACCTCATTAGCAGGCGTTTTCGCTGCAGGAGATTGTACAAATCAAGTCTATAAACAAATTATTATTTCAATGGGAAGCGGCGCAACAGCAGCTTTAGGAGCATTTGATTACTTAATGAGAAATTATTAAAAAAACTGTTGTTCTTTATGGAAGACCATAAAGAACAACAGTTTTTACTTTATTATTTATTTATAGCATCAATAATACGATCTGTTTGCTGTTCCGCATGTTTACGAATATTCGTATTATCTAGATGAGAAACTAATAAAGTTTCAACTTTTTCTTTACATTCAATAACTTTTTCTTTCTCAAAAACAACAACATTCATCATAACCATTTCTCCTGAAGTTGTTCTAAAAGTCATAATAGTTTGGAATGCATTAATCATGCCTCCAATACCTAATAATACCATTACTACGCCTAGTAAAAAGTTTGACTCTTTTACACCTAAACCTACAAAGGCAATCACAAAATTGATAACTAATGATTTTAAATCTAGTGAAAAACTAGAATCTACTGATGCCAATTGATTAACTGGAATACTTGTATCATTAGCGCCTAAAGGAATACATTTTAAAATAGTATTGGGGTTTGTAATTTTAATAAAATTATCGTCTATACTAACTTCACCCTTCAAATAATATGTTAATACTGATGTGATAAATGATATCTTATACATATTCTCCTCCTATTTCTTACAAAAATATTTTTTATTATACCATAAATAATCCTTATATTAAACTTATTTTACTAACTAGCTATCCTATCCATTCCTATAACCCCCTTTTTTTGTATGCCCTTTCTTAAATCAATTGTATTTCTATTAGAATTTTGATACTATTAAAAAAGATGTTTTTTCTTTGGAATATCCATAGGTTAGAACATTTTTTATAATAGCTTTTTTTAAAAACATCTACTATACTAACCTTTCATCATGATATTTCAAAAATGATTATAAAGGGAGACTCATATTATATGACTCAAAAAGAAAAGAAAATAGGTATGTTAGGACTAATCGCCCTAACAATTAATTCAGTTATTGGTGGAGGTATCTTCAATTTAATGAGCGATATTGCCAAGCCTGCTTCAGTCGGACCAGCTATTATCGCTTTAATTATTTCCGGAACTGGTATGGGGGTATTTGTTTTCTGTCTACAAAACCTAAACCGTATGTTCCCGTATTTAGATGCCGGTGTTTATAGTTATGCCGAAAAAGGATTTGGTAGTTTCGTCTCCTTTATTAGTGCATTTGGTTATTGGCTATCCGTCTTTTTAGGAAATGTTGCTCAAGGGGCATTAGCTTTTAGTGCATTAGCATATTTCTTTCCGATTTTTGGAGATGGTTCGAATATTTATTCAGTCATTGGTGCTTCAGTATTATTATGGCTGATGCATTTTACTATTTTGCGAGGATCAAATTTCGCAGCTAAAATTAACGATATTATTACTATTGCTAAATTATTACCCTTAGCAATCTTTATTATTACACTAATCATTGCTTTTGATAGCAATATGTTTTCACTGGACTTTTGGGGAACAATGAATGGTAGTTTTAATTGGAGTGAAGTTGGTCCACAAGTCAGTGGTGCGATGGTTGTTGTTGTCTGGGTATTCTTAGGTGTAGATGGAGCGACTGTCTATTCAGCTCGTGCTAAAAATAAACGTATCGTCGGTAAAGCAAATGTGTTGGCATTTTTAATTATTAGCTCCATTTATTTACTAGCTACAGTCTTAAGTTTTTCAGTTATGACAAGACCCGAATTAGCAAGTCTTGATAAACCAGCAATGTCTTATGTTTTAGAATCAGTTGTTGGTAAATGGGGAGCTGTTTTAATTAATTTAGGTGTTGCTGTTTCAGCAATTGGTGCATGGTTTGCTTGTACGATGCTAAGTGGCGAAATCTTATTCCAAGCCGCTAAAGACGCCATCTTCCCAAAATACTTCTTAAAAGAAAATAAGTTTAATGCACCTTCTAATGCTTTATTTATGAGTAATGCCTTAATCCAATTTTTCTTCTTATCATTATTAGTTAATAAAAGTGCTTATAACTTTACAGCGCTCTTAGCATCCAATACGATGTTAGTTCCTTATTTTTTAGTATCACTTAGTCAAATTAAGTTATCTTGGAAATGGGATGGCCGACGCATTAGTAAAAATGTTATTTTAGGAGTTATCGCTTCTGTCTATATGGGGTATTGTATGATAGCTTCTGGTTTTGAATATATCTTCGCAACAACTTTATTATTTGGCCCAGGTGTTTTATTATACATTTTTGCTCGTAAAGAAAGTGACAAACCCGTTTTTAATAAATGGGAATTAATCGGTGCCATTATGATTGTAATCTTAGCAATTATTAGTTTAGTCTGCATCATAAATGGAACGATTGATATCGCTAATATGTAATGACTATCCATAATTTTGTAACGCAATAGCAATTTTGTTATTGCGTTTTTTTGTACAAAAAAATTGCCAAAACACTGTTAAAGCGCTCTGGCAAATACTTTATTTTATAGACTTGGACTTTGTGAAGTTGTTAAGTGAACAGTTGCTTCTTGCAATTTGCCATCACGATAATAACTTACTGTAATATCATCACCTATTTGATGACTATATAATTGTTTTCTTAGTTGTTGAACATTATTAACCTCTTCACCATCCATTTTAACAATGACATCATAATTTTGTAAACCGGCTTCTTCAGCACTACTTTTAGATTGAACATTCAAGATAATTACACCACCAGCTAAATCTTTTGGTAATTTTAATTGCTCAAAGGCCGCAGAAGTTAAATTAACAACATTATTCATACCAATTCCTAAGACCGGGCGATCAACTTCACCAGTTTTTTCTAATTGATTAATAATTGAAACTACTTCATTACTTGGAATTGCAAAGCCCATCCCTTCAACGGCTGAATTACTAATCTTCATTGAGTTAATACCAATAACTTGTCCACTTTCATTGATTAATGCTCCCCCAGAATTACCTGGATTAATAGCCGCATCAGTTTGAATGGCAGTCATTGTCCAATCATTACGACCATCTCCATCAATATCCGTATCAACAGAACGGTCAACAGCAGAGACAATTCCTGAAGTAACACTTGTCGCAAATTCTGATCCTAATGGTGAACCAATTGCAAGAGCACGTTCACCTACTACCACTTCATCAGAATTACCAAATTGAGCCACAACTTTAACATTATTTGCTGGAATACGAATAACAGCTAAATCTGTCCAACTATCTGCCCCGACTAATTCTGCATCAGCTTTAGTTCCATCTGCTAATAATACTTGTAGCGCTTCTGATTGTGAAATAACATGATTATTAGTCACAATATAAGCATAATCACCTTCCACTTTATAAATAACACCACTACCTTCTGAAGCTTTGGTTAATTCCCCATCATTTTGTGAAAAACTACGACCAAATAGATCTAATTGGTGTTGATGTTGCATATTTACAATTGATACTACGGCTTCCTTAGTTTGATTAACAACACCTGTAATATCATTATTTACTGGTTTAGCTAATGGCGCTGTTTGAGTTGTTTGAATTGTTGGTGTTTCAGAAGACGATAATGTTGGTACAGTTTGGTTAGTTAATACCATAATTGCACTACAAGCTACAAAGCCCACTACTCCACCAATAAAACCTGAAAAAAATGGTTTTGATTTTTTAGTGGTTTTCTGTTGTTTATCTGTTTCTTCTTCGATTACTTCTTGAACAATTTCTTCTTTTAATTGTTCTAATTCTTCTTCATTATCTAAATTATCATTAAACTCATCATTTAAACGGTTCATAATTATCTCTCCTTTATTTTTTCTAATTCTATTTTATCGCTGATTTATGAAAAAAATTTGAATAAGTATCGATAAAATAATTAACTTTCTATCTTTATTTTATGAAAAAATCCCGAAATTCTCAATCAGAATTTCGGGATTTTAATCATTACTTATACATCAAATAATTCAGTTGGTTCAGCTGGATCAGTATGATATAAATTGAATTGGTGTTTTAGACCACAATCTTTTTCCATTAAAATTGATTCCGCTGTCTGATAAGCAAGGTCTTTCATATTGTTTTCTTTACTTAAATGACCTAAGAAAATACGTTTTGTTTTATCGCCAACCATCTCAGCAGCTGCCAAGGCACCATCTTCATTAGATAAGTGACCTTGATCTCCCAAGATTCGTTGCTTTAAATGCCATGCATACGGCCCCATACGAAGCATTTCTAAATCATGGTTACTTTCCATCAAATAACCATCTGCATTCGCTAAAAGACCTCTTAATCGCTCGCTAACATATCCTGTATCTGTTAATAAGACAAATTGCTTATTATCTTTTTGGAAAGAATAAAATTGTGGGTCTGCAGCATCATGCGATACACTAAAACTCATAACATCAATATCACCAAATGTTTTCGTAATACCTGGTTCAAAAATATGTTTTTGTGCTGGATCAATTTTACCTAATTTAGGCATCATAGCTTCCCAAGTTTTTTCATTAGCATATACATCCAAATGATATCGTCTCGCTAATACGCCAACACCTTGAATATGATCACTATGCTCATGCGTCACTAAAATACTATCAACATCTTTCATTGATCGATCAATTTTATTCATCATAGCTTCAACTGCTTTTCCACTAAACCCACAATCTACTAAGATGCGTCTTTTAGGAGTTTCAATATAGGTTGCATTCCCTGAACTACCACTTGCTAATAAACATACTTTAAATCCTTCATTTGTTGATTCTAATTCCATCCAATCGCCTCCTTCTTCTATTAGTCTTTTCTATTCTACATCAGTAGAAATAATATTCCCTCTAATAGCGTCTACTTTTTTAGTAATCATACCGCCATCACCTATTTTTAATTCAATATACCATGCAGGTGAATAAATAGACAAGTCAGATAATGTTAATGTTTCATAATATACCAATCTGGGTTTCTCGATTACTGCTCTTGCTGGAATACTACCTGCTAAGTATAATGTTTCAACTGCTACTTGGGAAGAGATTAATTGACGTGGTTCTCCCAAAATTTCAGCATCCCCCACGTAAGATTGTTCATAGCTAATGGCTTCATTATTTTCATTTAAATTCACCATAAGTTGGGCCTTTTTATCAATAATTGGAATATCTTTCACTGATTGTTGGTATAAAACAATTTTATTTGATAGCTGATAGGAAAATAATTGGTATTCATCCCCACGAAAAGCTGATTTTTTAACAAATTTTGTTAAATGATCAAATGAATCTTGATTAATAACACTTGTCACTTCTATGGGTATTGGTGTCATTAAAATACTAGTAATCATTCCTTTATCAATAGTACTACTTTGATTTTCCTGTTCTTCATTTGGCGTCTCCATTACTACTGGTGTAATTTGAACAAGAGATGCTTCTAGAGCATCATTAGATAGGCCAACCATTGATATACCATCTGAACGCATTTGGTCAATAATATTAATATTATTACTTGCTTCTGGAGCCATTTGCTGCTTTAAATCACGATAAGTAAAAAATAAGAATACATTTAATAAGAAAAAACTAATAATCAATACTAAAGTTGAGCGTCTAAAGTCCATCTTCTGCACCTCCACTTGTTGATTCTTCTGTAATATCTGGTGCCTTAGTTGATAATTCACTAATAAATGATTCTACATTATGCCAATAACCATCGACTTTCACAAACCATTTTGGCACAAATACCGCTAAACGATTACTTTCTTCAGAAGCCTGCCATTCATAACCAATACGAATTGATTCAATCTGCTGTAATTCAACCCCTTTTGATAAAAGAATCGCTACAATATCTTTACCACTTGTTAAAGTCATCATTTCTTCTCGTTTATGAATTAATGTTTTAGCGACTAATGTAGATAATCTCATCTCGGAAATACCATCCTTAGTAACACTAATTGTGAGATTACCTACGCCTCCTGAGCCTAAAATCGGTAAATTTTTTACATAACGTGTGAAATCAACAGTATTTTTATCACCATCATAACCAGAATAACGTAACCCTAAATCCCAATCCTCAAAAGTTCGAACTTCATAAAAGCTTTGTTGTAAACTTTTAGTCATTTCAAGAGCTTCCATATCAGGTTGATTACGGAAATAAGTTAACAGTCGTGTGGTACGATCAATTTTCAATTGCGATAGAGTATCATTATAAACAATCGCTGACCCATCACTACGATCACGTAATTCATTCGTATCACCAAATAATTCTCCAATAAAATAACTAGTTGGTGATTGTTCTACTAAATATACTTCTTTTGGTATTGTAACTTCCTCAGAAGGAATAAATGTTAAACCATCTTTCGTTACATAAGACTGAATGTTCACAAATTTATTCTCATCATAAAAACTATCAAACCAGCCTGCATCTGTTAATGTACTTGATGCTTCATATAATTGTCTTGTTGAATCATTTAAAAAATAAACTAAATGACTAGAATCCTTACTAAAAATAATGCGTGTAAAGACTTCATTCGTCAACTCTTCAGGAATATCTTTAAAATAACGTGCAACAACCCCAAATGGAATCGGCGCATCAAATAATAATTCAGCAGTACTTCCTTTAAAAACTAATTGCTCATAAGCATACTGATCTAAAACCGGACCCAAATATAAATCATCAAATACATTGCTCATATTACTATTAATAGTTGTTAAAATATCCGGATCAGCTGTATAGGACATCCCATCATTCACATAAGTAATATAAAAGCTTGGCATAAATACCGATTCTGCATTTAATGTTTTATTTGTTACAAGCAGATCATTGGTTGTATTTGGTTGATTTTTTATAAATTCATTATGTGAAAAAATCGAGATTGGTCGAAAAACAATTAAGCTCGATAAAGTAATACTACTAATCACTAAAATTGCTAAAAGTATCGGTAATACCATTCGTCTAAATTTCATCCCATTCACCATCCTCTTCAAATACAACATAAGGTAATGATACATAGAAAGTTGACCCTTTATCTTCCGAACTAGTTACCCAAATTTTGCCACCATGTAATTGCGTAACTTCCTTAGCGATTGCTAATCCAAGACCACTACCACCCATTTCACGTGAGCGAGCTTTATCTACACGATAGAAACGGTCGAATAAATGCGGAATATCTTTTCTGGCAATTCCCAAGCCTTCATCACTAATACTAACAATTAAATCCGAATGCGTATCCATTAAGCGCACAATAATTCGACCACCATCTGGAGAATATTTAATCGCATTATTAATAATATTATCAAATACTTGAGTCATTTTATCTTGATCAATCTCAACCCATAAATCTCGTTTCGTAATATCACGTAAAATACGATAATTTTTATAGCGATACTCCTCACTTTGTAACACTACTTCAAAACGATCAATAATATGGTTCATTAATTTATTCATATTCACAAATTCTTTATCTAATGTTAAGCGTTGTTGATCCATACGAGAAAGATTTAATAAGTCGGTAATCATTCGCATCATACGATTGGCTTCTGTTTCAATAACACTTAAAAATTGTGGCGCCATTTCCGGACTTTCCCAAGCGCCATCTACTAAAGCTTCTGTATAACTACGAATACTTGTTAGAGGTGTTCGTAATTCATGCGAAACATTTGAAACAAAATTCCGTCTTTCACGCTCAATTTTTTCTTGTTCAGTAATATCCGTTAACACACATACCAAACCACTAATAAATCCTGACTCACGTTGAATAACTGAAAACTCACACTGAATAATTGTATCCATATCATCACTATCACTCATATGTAAGGTACGTGAATCTTGAATTTCTAATAAATCACGGAAAGTTAACTCATCTTCAAAATCTAATAATGCTAAAATAGAACTTCCAATTACTTCATCATCACTTTTCACATTCAAAACATCCATTGCTGCAGTGTTCATAATAACAATTCGGCCACGTCTATCCGTCGCAATCACTCCATCACTCATATGTTTTAAAACACTATCCAAACGCTGACGTTCTGACTCACTAGCATCTTGAGCTTCCTTAATCTTCGTTGATAATTCATTAATCGCACGACCTAACTGCCCTAACTCATCGTCACTATAAATAACTACTTCGCCAGAATAATTTCCCTCTGCAATTTTTTCAGTTTGTAATTGCATTGCCGCAATCGGACGAGTAATTCCTTGCGAAATCAAAAATGTTACAATAATCGTTAAAGCAATCGCAATTAGGGACGCATTTAAGAATAAAATCCCAATATCTTTCACCTGATTATAGCGCGATTCAATATTCGTTAAGATAACTATGACCCCAAGTGGTGTAGCAGAAGTGCCATCTGGTTCTTCAATAGGAGAAACCAACTTCCAATAACGAACACCTTCACTAGCATATTCATAATTGAATGGCTTATTACTTAACAAAATTTGACTAACATCTTCATCTGTTGATTTTGTACCTACTATACTTTGTGCAAATTGATTCGTCGTACCAACTACATAACCCTTTGCATCCACAATTCGAACATCCATAATATTACTTCCTGCTGGATAATCTTGTAATATCTGACGAATCATTTGAATTTTTTTCTCTTCCGAGTCATCATTATCCAAAATAGGCTGAACACTATTTTTTAAGAACCCTACTTGTAATTGTGTTTGTTCTTGAAAGTTAGAAATCGTCTGCACTTCTAATTGTCTGACAAAGTTCGTTACGACTAATTGTAAAGCAATTACTAATAATAAAATAAATAAAGCTGGTATTCTAAAATGGATTGAGCGAAAGAATTTTAATATTTTTTTCATAATTCACCTCCAAAAAAACAAGTGCTCCTCCAAACACATCAAAAAATGGTTTAGTCGAAGCACTTATCTTCTTACTCTTTATCTTGTTCTGGAGTTTTAATAAAGTACCCAACTCCACGCCTTGTCATAATCCATGTTGGATGACTTGGTATATCTTCAATTTTTTCACGTAAGCGACGAACAGTTACATCTACTGTACGAACATCACCAAAATAGTCATATCCCCAAACAGTTTGTAATAAATGTTCACGTGTAATTACTTGACCAGTATGTTTTGCTAAGTAATGTAATAATTCAAATTCACGATGCGTTAATTCAATCTCTTCACCACGCTTTGATACTACATAAGCATCCTCATGAATCGTTAATGCCCCTAAAACAATCTCGTTTGAAGTTTTCTTTTCTTCAACTTCTGCTGGAACTGCATGTTGACGACGTAAATTCGCTTTAACACGCGCAATTAATTCACGGTTTGAAAATGGTTTTGTTACATAATCATCCGCCCCTAATTCTAATCCTAACACTTTGTCAATTTCAGAATCTTTTGCTGTAACCATAATAATTGGCACTTGACTTGTTTTACGAATTTCACGACAAACATCTAACCCTTCAATCTTTGGTAACATTAGGTCTAATAAGATTAGATCCGGTTCTGATTCTTGAAATTTTTGTAATGCCTCTTCACCATCAAAGGCTGTAATAACCTCATATCCTTCTTTTGTTAAATTAAACTTAACAATATCCGAGATTGGCTTTTCGTCATCTACTACTAATATTTTTTTCATAGAATCCCCCTCTTTCATACTTTCTTTTATTAGATGGTAGCCCAAACACTTTCTAATACATTTGTTTGATCACGGTCTGGTCCTACTGAGAATGTAGAAATACGAACACCGACTAATTCAGAAACACGACGAACATAATTACGTGCATTTTCTGGTAATTCTTCTAAAGTACGGCATCCAGTAATATCTTCACTCCATCCTGGTAATTCTTCATAAATCGGTGTACATTGTGCCAATTCAACTAAGCTTGCTGGATAATGTGAAATACGTTCGCCATTTGCTTTTTCATAAGCTACACAAATTTTAACTGTTTCTAATCCAGTTAATACATCAATACTATTTAGTGATAAGTTAGTGATACCTGATACACGTTTAGAATGACGCATCACTACGCTATCAAACCAACCAATACGGCGTGGACGTCCTGTAGTTGTACCATATTCGCGACCTACTTCACGGATTTGGTGACCAACTTCATCAAATAATTCAGTTGGGAAAGGTCCATCGCCTACACGTGATGTATAAGCTTTACATACACCGACCACTTTATCAACTTTAGATGGTCCAACACCACTACCAATTGTTACCCCACCAGCTACTGGGTTAGATGATGTTACAAATGGATATGTTCCTTGGTCAATATCCAACATTACCCCTTGTGCACCTTCAAATAAGACACGTTTTCCTTGATCTAATGCATCATTTAAAATAACTGATGTATCACAAACATATTTTTTAATTTGTTGGCCATATTCATAATACTCTTCAAAAATTTCATCAAATTCAATTGCTTGTGCATCATACATTTTCACAAATTGACGATTTTTTTCTTCTAAGTTAATACGTAAACGTTCAGCAAAAATTTCACGGTCCAATAAATCTGCAACACGAATACCTACACGTGCAGCTTTATCCATGTAAGCCGGTCCAATTCCTTTAATTGTTGTTCCAATTTTTTGGTCGCCTTTAGCGTCTTCTTGCAATTGGTCTAATTTAATATGATAAGGTAAGATAACATGCGCACGATCTGAAATACGTAAATTATCAGTTGTAATCCCTTTTTCGTGTAAATAAGCCAATTCGGTAACTAATGATTTAGGATTAATAACAACCCCATTACCAATAACACTAATTTTTTCAGGTGAGAAAATTCCTGATGGGATTAAATGTAATTTGTATGTTACACCATTAAATTGAATGGTATGACCAGCATTATCTCCACCTTGATAACGAGCAATGACTTCTGCGTTTTCACTTAGAAAATCAGTAATCTTTCCTTTTCCTTCGTCTCCCCATTGTGTTCCAACAACTACTACTGATGACATATGTACACCTCTTCTATTATATTTTAATGTTTATCAATAGCTTTTACTATTAGATAAAATTAATGAATAAATTAATGTGGTGGCATCGAAGCCACTAAATCTTCGGTAACGGATGAAGTAAATTTATTATATTCTTTAATGAAAATTAACTCGACAGTTCCTCGTGCTCCTGAACGGTTTTTTTCTAAAATAACTTCAATCACATTATTATTGTCCTCTTCTTCTGGCATTTCACCATCTTCTGAGGGCTCTTGACGATAATAATCATCACGATATAAAAACGCAACGATATCAGCATCTTGCTCAATCGAACCAGATTCACGAATATCGGACATTACCGGACGTTTATCTTGTCGCTGTTCAACTCCACGCGATAATTGCGATAGAGCAATAACAGGAACGCTTAATTCTTTCGCTAATTTTTTTAGATTACGTGAAATTTCAGAAACTTCTTGTTGACGACTTTCACGACCGCTACCTTCAATTAATTGCAAGTAGTCAATAACGATTAAGCCTAGTTCACCTTTTTCCTGTTTTAAACGTCGACATTTTGCCCGAATTTCTGGCACTCTAATCCCTGCTGTATCATCAATATATATTTCAGCCTTAGAAAGTGAACCCATCGCAACAAATAAACTATCCCATTCTTCATCAGTTAACTTACCATTACGTAAATTTCCTGCATCAATACTACCTTCCGCACAAATCATACGGTTAACCAACGCTTCAGCACCCATCTCTAAACTAAAGATAGCAACTACTTCTTCTGCTTTAGTAGCAACATTTTGTGCAATATTCAAAGCAAAAGCCGTTTTACCGACAGCGGGTCTAGCAGCTAAAATAATTAATTCATCGGCATGTAAACCTGAAGTCATTCGATCTAATTCATGATAACCAGTCGGAATACCCGTAATATCACCATTACTTTTAGAACGCATTTCCACAGATTCAAGCGATTGATTTAAGACATCTTTAATCGAGACAAAACCTGCACGATTACGCTTTTCAGAAACTTCTAAAATACTACGCTCTGCTCTATCTAAAATTGATGCCAAATCTTCACTATCACTATAAGCTTCTTTTGAAATATCATTAGATGTTTGAATCAATCTTCTTAAAGTCGCTTTTTCACTAACAATTTTAGCGTAATATTCAATATTGGCTGAAGTTGGCACTTTTTCGGCTAACTCCATTAAATAAGCCCCGCCACCTACTTGATCTAATTGTTGTGATTGAGTTAATTCATGGCTAACGGTCACAATATCGACTGCATCACCGCGCTCATTCAAAGCTACCATAGCTCTAAAGATGACTTGGTGATTATAGCGATAAAAATCTTCAGGTGTAATAAATTCTAATACGCCTACGATACTATCTGGTTCTAAAAATATCGATCCCAGTACCGATTGTTCCGCATCAATATTTTGCGGTGGAATGCGATCTTGTATCAAACTATCCATTAACATTTCCTTCCTAATTTTGAATTATGGATATATACCCACATACATATATATTACTTCATATTAGATAATAAATAAAGTAAAGAAATTTGTTTTATAAAATCTAAGAAAATTCCTTATAAAATAAAAACGAAACCTTCTAGTAACTAAAAGATTTCGATAAAGTTATTTATTTTTCTTTTTGAGTAAAATCAACATTAAAGACTTGCTTCATTTCTTCAGGTGCTTCATCTACTGCAACTTTTTGTATAAATTTTCCTTGATATATATCACGATAATAATCATTATCATTGCACTTCATCAAGGTAATAATATTTTCTCCAGGTACATCATCTAAAATATCAACTTGATGCTGATCAACAGTTGTTATTACTGTTGTTTCGTATTCATAAATATATTTTAAATCCGTTACATAAATTTTATCACCATTTTTTAGACGTTCTAAAGGTGAGAATAAAATAGTTGGTTTTCCTGGATAATTATGACTTGCTAAACAATAATTATTTTCTCCCATTACTTGATTAGGCTTCATAGTTCCAGCCCCTACATATAATCCAGCATTAGATACTCCACGAATAATCGGTAAATTTAATTCAACAGCCGGCACCGCAATTGCTCCAATCGTTAAATATGGTTCTTTCTTAAAGCGCGCGGACATCACGCCTTCTAAATCTAATTCTTCCACTTTACTAAAGTCAAAATCAGCATCTGCTTCTGCATTACTTTCAATATCCTCAACCGTAATTGTCTCTAAAGTTTGGTTAGCTTCTTGTTGAAACTGCGATAAAATCATTGTACGAATTGGCCCCAAGGAAAATAATGCCCCCGCAATCACAAAACAGATAATCGCTATGATCAAATGCCAATCTCGTTTTTTGGAGTGATGAAAGCGATTATTATGACTCACCATTTCTTCATGTTCTTGATCACTAAAAATAGTAGCTGATAATTCTGAATGTCCACTCTGATTAACTCTTGATTCCGTTTGCTCTTGATGAGTGGCAGTTGACATTTGTGGTTGTTTTTTCGATGAATCACTAGCACTATTCTCGTGTTCTTGCATTGTACGTTCTGCTTCAATTGATTCTTTAACACTCTTAATTTTTTCTAAACGTTTTTTATTCTTTTTCATTTAATTACCTCATTATTTTTGACTAACTAAAATCCAATAACCTTTATCCTTGGCAATCTTTTCGCAATTACCATAAACGTCTTCCATTAATTTTTCTGCACTTGGCGCCCCTTGTTTCTTTTGAATCACAATCACTAAGTAGCCACCTTCACGCAAATACTGATGCGCTTCTGCGATAATTTGATGAACAACCTTTTTACCGGCACGAATTGGTGGGTTACTAATCACAATACCAAAATCACGTCCCTCAACTTCATCGTAAATATAACTTGGATGAATAATTACATTTGAAACACCATTTAAATTAGCATTTAACTTAGCTAACTCAATTGCACGCTCATTGACATCGACCATTTCTATTGATAATTCTGGATAAGCTTTCCCATATGCAATTCCGAATGTTCCATAGCCACAACCTACATCTAATAAACTAGTTTTCTGTAGTTCAGCTGGAATATCAAAACTTTCTATTAATAAACGACTACCAAAATCGACTGTATTCTTTGAAAATACACCATTATCACTAGTGAATTTTAATAAATTATTTTTTAAAGTATACGTCCATGATTTTTGATTACTTTCTACCGTTGGACGATTTGTATAATAATGACTTGACATGCGTAAACTCCTTTTCTTATATAGATATCTTCATCATTATACCTTGTTCAACCTAGAAGATAAAGTAGTAAGAATTCACAATCAGACATCTTTTTATAAATATTATAGGTGACTAACATTCATAAGATTTCTTTGACAATTCACTCGTAAATTCGCTTATAAAAAATACACTTTTTTTATAACAATCACTAGACACTCACCTATTTTTACCCTAATATTATAAAAACAATACTACCATTAAGGGTCTGCTTATTTCAAAAACTTATCCACATGTTTATAGCAAATAAAACCATAACTGTTATACTACAGAATGGGGTAATTCTACGAATCTCTTTACTTATCCACTTGTGGATAAGTTTTTTATTTTTAATTTTTAGCTTTTACTCTATTTTCTTCGCTTTTCTCCCTTTACCTAACTCTTCAACTAAAAAAAGTGGTGACTTTTATATTGCCACTAACACTTTTTGTTGCCTAATCGACTTATCAACAAGTGGATAATCTTTTCATCTATTTCTAGCTGTTGATAAGTCTTAAGTGTTATCTGGTGTTTCTTCTATAAAAAAACCATTGTCCTCTATTCATAGCGACAATGGTTTTGAAATTTTATATTAATTTTATCTTTTTTAGAATTTTATTCATAAAAAAAGGCACCGATAAGGTACCTCCACATAGGTGACGTACTTAAGATACGCTTAATTGCTATAATCACGGACTATGTGTTAACAGTCTATCTCTACCTGTACTGTTATTTTATCATACACCTATTTATAAGTAAACTATTATGAAACCCCCTCTATTAAGGCAAATTTACAAAAATATGCTTCCGCTTTGGTAATAATTCTGGCGATTTCACTACATAACTTGAGCGAATTCGATTGGCTAAAATATCAGCTGCTTGAATTAAATAATTTTTTTCTGATATACAATATATCGTATTAATAGTAACTTTTCGGTTCATCAGTGGTGGTAATACTAAATCATAATTGAAATTATAAATACCATAACTTAATTCTTCTTTGATACCTTCACTTAAATTATACAAACCCTTAGGTGCTGAGGTTTGTTGATCGATATTAATCATTAAATTCAACTGTTCTTCTGGATAAATGATACCATTTTTCAATAAATTCTTAATCATCTTTCGCACTAATTTTTTCAAAGCATAATCTTTATAGCGCTGAATCGCCTTTTTATCTTGCATAACAAACTGATTCATCTGATCTATCTTAATCACAACCGAACAGCTATAAAAATTTTGCATGACTTTAAATAATGAGTTTTTATGCTTCTTACTTAATCTAGCAGCTTTTAATTCCCCTTTATAATCATGTTTTCGACGAATTCTTTTTACAATTTTTTTATAATGATTATTTGCACGATTTTTTTCATTATCTCCAATAAAACAATAACCTGCATAAATAAAATATTCTTCATTATTGGTTAAAACACCTGAATCATCGATATAAATATATATATTTGTCATTAGTATAATTCCTTTATCTAGTAAACTTTATCATTTATTATATCATATAGCTATTCACAACAATAGATTATTTTAGTATCCCTCATATCCACCTTGTTATAGCCTTCTAACCATTTTTATAAACTATTGCATAAAAGTAGTATTGAATCGCCTTAAAGATAGCCTAACCTCTCTTATAAGCCACAACAGCTCACAGTTAACACTAAATATTTTCATCGTACCCTATTTTTAACAATTAACATATTCAAATATAAATAAAAAAGCTAGGAACCTTGGTATATCAAGGTTTCTAGCTTGTTTAAATTCAAAAGAATTATTTTAATGTTACTGAAGCGCCAGCTTCTTCTAATGCTGCTTGTAAAGCTTCTGCTTCTGCTTTAGAAACGCCTTCTTTGATTAAGCCAGGAGCTCCATCAACTAATGCTTTAGCTTCTTTTAATCCTAAGCCAGTTGCTTCGCGAACTGCTTTGATTACTTTAATTTTTGATGATCCAGCTGAAGTTAACTCAACGTCAAATTCAGATTTTTCAGCAGCGCCTTCACCAGCACCTGCTGCAGCAACAGCTACAGGAGCAGCTGCAGTTACGCCAAATTCTTCTTCGATAGCTTTTACTAAGTCGTTTAATTCTAAAATAGTTGCTTCTTTAATGTCAGCAATGATTTGTTCAATGTTTAATGCCATTTTTAAATTTCCTCCATTTATGTTGTATTATAATAATTTTTTTAAAAGTATTAACTAGCTAGCTTTATTAAGCTGCAGTTTCTTCTTTTTGTTCTGATACTGCTTTGATTGCCAATGCAGTGTTGCGGATTGGTGCTTGTAATACTGATAAAAGCATTGATAGCATTCCTTCGCGGTTTGGTAATTTCGCAAGAGCTTCGATTTCTTCTTTTGAAGAAACGTTACCTTCGATAACACCTGATTTGATTTCTAAAGCTTCAACAGTTTTAGCGTGCTCTGCTAAAATTTTAGCAGGAGCGATTACGTCGTCATTACTGAAAGCGATAGCTGATGGTCCTTTAAACACATCTTCCATACCTTCTAAACCAGCTTCTTGTGCTGCACGACGTAAGATATTGTTTTTAACAACAGCGAAATCTACACCGGCTTCACGTAAGTCGCTACGTAATTTAGTTGCTTCTTCTACTGTCATACCTAAATAATCTACTACTACTACTGATGCAGCATTTTTAAATTGTTCTGATACTTCAGTAACTAATTGTGCTTTTTTAGCGATAATTGCTTCACTCATTCTTTGTTTCACCTCCTGAAAATTGGCTTGGACATAGAAAAACTCTATGTCCACAAAGACATAGAGAATTAAGGATTACTTGTTCTCCCTCGGTAGGAAAATTAAGGACTAGTCCCCCTACTGTCTTCGGTCGCATTCAACTATTGAGTAGTATACAAAATATACTACTCATAGTCAAGTGATTTATTAAATTAATTTAATTTTTATTCTTTAAATTATAAAGAAGCAGCGTCAACTTTCACACCAGGTCCAAATGTAGTTGTAACAGCAATGTTACGTACATATTGTCCTTTAACAGTTGCAGGTTTGATACGCATTAAAGTTTCGTGAATAGTTTTGAAGTTTTCAACTAATTTTTCTTCTGAGAATGAAACTTTACCGATTGGTACGTGGATATTACCAACTTTGTCTACACGGTAAGTAACTTTACCAGCTTTGATTTCTTCAATAGCCTTAGTTACGTCCATTGTAACAGTACCAGTTTTAGGGTTAGGCATTAATCCTTTAGGTCCTAATACACGTCCTAAACGACCAACTTCACCCATCATGTCAGGTGTAGCAACGATAACGTCAAAGTCAAACCATCCACCTTGGATTTTTTGAGCTAAATCGCTATCACCAACGTAATCTGCGCCAGCTGCTTCAGCTTCTTTAGCTTTTTCACCTTTAGCGAATACTACTACGCGTTGAGTTTTACCAGTACCATTAGGTAATACTACTGCTCCACGTAATTGTTGGTCTGCTTTTCTTGGGTCTACGCCTAAACGATATGCAACTTCTACAGATGCATCAAATTTAGCGAAATCAATTTCTTTTGCTAATGCAATAGCTTCTTCTACTGAATATAATTTAGTAGCGTCTACTTTCTTAGCGGCTTCTAAATATTGTTTACTTTTCTTTGCCATTTTTAAATTCCTCCTATGTTGTGGTTATAGCGGTTTTACCTCCCACGAAGTCCATTGAGCTAATTGCTCCTTGGCGAGGACTTCTTTGGAAGCTGCATTGTTTTTTAGCCTTCGACTACGAATCCCATTGAACGGGCTGTACCTTCGACCATACGCATTGCAGCTTCAACATCTGCTGCGTTTAAATCAGGTGCTTTTAATTCTGCGATTTCTTTAACTTGTTCGCGAGTTACTGTAGCAACTTTTTTAGTGTTTGGTTCACCAGAACCTTTTTCTACGTTAGCAGCTTTCTTTAATAGTACTGCTGCTGGTGGTGTTTTACATACGAAATCGAATGAACGATCTTCATATACTGAAATAACTACTGGAATGATTAAACCAGCTTGTTCTGCTGTACGAGCGTTGAACTCTTTACAGAAGCCCATGATATTTACTTGAGCTTGTCCTAATGCTGGACCAACTGGTGGTGCAGGAGTAGCTTTACCTGCTGGAATTTGTAATTTTACTAGTTTTGCAACTTTTTTAGCCACGATACATTACCTCCTCGATTGTCTCGTGCGTGGTTTAATGGAGATGAAAATTTCTCCTCCCACCCATCTAATACGTTTCTTGAACGTACTTTAGTTATTCTAACACCACCTTATTCATTTTACAACTATTTTAACTATTTTTTTTAGTCTTTTTTTAAAGTTTTGGAAATCGAGAATTTTTCCGATAGAAAGCTTATCTTACTCAGCACTTTCTTATTTACATTTGTTTCGATGACTGTTAGGATAGCTATGAATACTACTATAATAAGGGAGAAATTTATGGCTAAGAATAAAGTAAATAATTTTCGTAGTTGTTTTGATATTATTGGTCCAATTATGATTGGTCCTTCTAGTTCCCATACTGCCGGCGCTTTACAAATTGGTTTATTGGCACGTCGCTTATTCGGCAATACTCCAACTAAAGTTACCTGTGTCTATTATGAATCTTTTGCTGAAACGCATAAAGGCCATGGAACTGACTTTGCTATTATTGGTGGCGTATTAGGCTTGGCTACTAATGATGAGCGCGTGCCTCATTCAATTCAATTAGCTACAGATCTTGGCATTGAAATTGAATTTATTGAAAAAAGTAGTGCTAGTCCTGTAAATCACTCTAATACTGTTGATTTAACATTAAAGGATGATACGCATACCATTCGCTTAATCGGTATTTCAGTTGGCGGTGGTACTGTCGAAGTGAAATATATAAAAATCGAGGACTTATCAATTCATCTGCAAGGTCCTTTACCAATTATTTTAGAAAAATTACCGTTTAATACTCCTTCTAAGGTATTAAGTTTATTAGAAAAACATCAAATGCTTGTTAGTCACAAACAAATAATTAATGATGACGTAAAAAATGAAGTATTAATAATTTATGAATTACAATCATTATTTTCTCCACAATTCTTGGATGAGTTAAACTTACTTCAACAAAATGGATCACTTTATTTATTGTACTAATGGTCAGGAAAGGAATAACTCGTTTATGTATACATCTATCAAAGAAATTGTGTTGGCCAGTGAACAAACTGGTAAGGCTCTATCTGAATTAATGATTGAACAGGAAATGAACCTTACGAAAAAATCTCGTCAAGAAGTATGGCAGCAAATGGAAATTAATTTACAAACAATGAAACAAGCTATTAAACGTAGTACAGAAGGTCAAGGTGTCTTTTCGCCGACTGGCTTAACAGGTGGAGATGCGGTTAAAATGAAAGAGTATCGTGAAAAAGGAAAGTCTTTATCTGGTGATGCCGTATTGGCAGGCGTTCAATATGCCTTAGGAACCAATGAAGTAAATGCTTCTATGGGGATAATTTGCGCAACGCCAACTGCTGGCTCAAGCGGTACTTTACCTGGTGTTATTTTTTCTATTTCTGAGACTTTACATCTATCCCATGAAGCTCAAATCCGCTTTTTATTTACAGGTGCACTTTTTGGTTTAATTGTTGCTAATAATGCTATGATTGCTGGTGCGATGGGTGGGTGTCAAGCAGAAGTCGGTAGTGCAAGTGCCATGGCGGCAGCGGCTGCAGTTGAGGCTGCTGGTGGTACTGCTCAACAATCTTCTGAAGCTTTTTCAATTGCCTTAGGGAACTTACTCGGATTAGTATGTGATCCTGTGGCTGGTCTAGTGGAAGTCCCATGTGTTAAAAGAAATGCCATTGGTTCAGGTAATGCCTTAATTGCTGCTGATATGGCTCTTGCCGGAATTACCAATCAGATTCCTGCTGATGAAACAATCGAAGCTATGCGTTCTATCGGTAAACAAATGCCCCGTGAATTACGTGAAACCGGAATCGGTGGTACTGCTGGTACTCGCACTGGCTTAGCCATTAAAATGAAAATTTTTGGCAATGACGTCTCAATTAATCCTGAAGATACATATTAAAAAATGTTCATCCCAAGATGGGGTGAACATTTTTAAGTTTATTTATTATTTAGTAATTTTAGTAATGCCACCCATATATGGTACTAATACTTTAGGAATAATCACTGAACCATCAGCTTCTTGATAGTTTTCTAAAATTGCAGCTACAGTACGTCCAACTGCTAATCCTGAACCATTTAACGTGTGTACTAATTCGGTTTTACCAGTTTCTTCATTACGGAAACGGATTTTCGCGCGACGAGCTTGGAAATCAACACAGTTAGAACATGAACTAATTTCACGATATGTATCTTGTGCTGGAATCCATACTTCAACATCATATGTTTTAGTTGCTGAGAATCCCATATCTCCTGTACATAATACAATTGTACGGAATGGTAATTCTAAACCACGTAAGACATCTTCAGCATTATCTGTCATTTTTTCTAATTCATCAAATGATGTATCTGGAGTTGCAAATTTAACCATTTCAACTTTATTGAATTGATGTAAACGAATCAACCCACGTGTGTCACGACCTGCAGATCCTGCTTCAGAACGGAATGATGGACTTAAAGCTGTGAAGTAAATTGGTAATTCTGCTTCATCTAAAATTTCATTAGCATAGAAGTTTGTTAATGGTACTTCTGCTGTTGGAATTAATGTTAAACCACGTTCGTCATTCATTTGGAAGACATCTTCTTTAAATTTAGGGAATTGACCAGTACCAAACATCGCAATATCGTTCACTAAGTAAGGTGTAATCATTTCTGTATAGCCATGGTCTGTAATGTGCATATCTAACATATAGTTGTAAATAGCACGTTCTAAGCGAGCTCCTAGGCCTTTATAATATACAAAACGGCTACCTGATACTTTAGCTCCACGTTCAAAGTCTAAAATCCCTAAGTTTTCAGCTACTTCCCAGTGTGGTTTTGGTTCAAAATCGAATTCACGTGGAGTTCCTTCGCGGCGAACTTCAACATTATCATTTTCATCTGCTCCAACTGGTACATCACTTGCTGGTAAGTTTGGTAAGCGAGTTGCGATTTCAGTTACGCGTTCTTCAATAGCAATTAATTCTTGATCAATTGCTTTGATATCTTCCCCAACTTTTTTCATCGCAGCAATTTGTTCATCTGCATTTTCTTTATTGCGTTTTAGTGTCGCAATTTCAGCTGATACGCTATTACGTTCTTGTTTTAATTGTTCAGTTTGTGCAATTAATTCACGACGTTTCGCATCTAATTCTTTCACTTCTACAAGAGTTTCTTTTGCTACTCCTCGATTTCCTAATGCCTCAGCTATAGCATCAAAGTTTTCACGGAATTTCTTCATATCTAACATTTCATCCATCTCCTCTTTTATTAATTGATTTCTATCTAAAAAAAAAGCCACCCCATCCCTAAAGTCCAGACTCATCTAGACTTTTAGGGACGAAGAAGCTTGATAGTCGCTTTCATCGCGGTGCCACCCACATTCAATCTATCTCTACTTAGGTAACCTAAATAAGATATCTTTGCGCTTAATAGCGGTAACGGCAGCTCCGTATAACTTAGCCAATCACGATGATTGTTTTCGTTATAAGTCATCACAAATGCGGATTCTGCTTTTCTTTTTATCAGTTTCCACCAACCACTGACTCTCTATTAAAAAAGTTAAAACATACTATTCATTTGCCTAAGACATTATTCTAACACCATTGTAACCTTTTTTATCATAATGTCAATATTTAGTTTGTAGCTGGTTCTTCGCTTGGGTGGAAAAAGTTTTTAATACTATTGAAAATTCCACTAAAAAAGTCTTTGATGCTATCACGAATACCTGCAAAAAAAACTTTAATCTGACGCCATACTTTTGTTAAGTGGCCTACTTCTTCTACATCATAAGAAGCGACTACTGGTATAGTGTTATCTTTTTCTTGTAAATAACCTAAATCTTTTCCAGGAGTTGTAATTGTTACATAACCTAAATTCTCTCCTTTAGTAATTGGAGCTTGAATTTGGTTTTCTTCATTAACTCGTTCTGGATTTGGTGTAAACTCTACAATAATTTGATCTGGTGAAGCGCCTTTTGGTACTGCAGCATAATAATCACGGTCATAATCAAATGTAATCACTTGATCTTTGCCATCAACAACTGGATATGGTGTGATTTGTTGTGCAGAATCACCTTTTTTAATAAAAGGAATTGTTTCATAAGTTGTAAAGATATAATCTAATAAGCGACTGCTTTCTTCAAACCGCTTTAAAGGTGCTGATGAACCTACCACCACAGAAATCACAGAAGTATTATTTTGTATTGCGACAGCTGTTACTGATGCTCCAGATAAAGCGGAAGTCCCTGTTTTTAATCCGATAACATCATCACGTCCAAATAATAACCCTGGCAATAATAAATTGTAATTGCTCATTTTTGTTTCATCAACGGTTCCTGGTTGGAAAGTTTTCTTTTGAATGCTGGCTGTATCTAAAATTTCTGGATAATCAGTAATTAATCTTTGTGCTAAAATTGCTACTGAACGAGGTGACATACTATTTTCATCATCCTCACTCAAATTTTTGTTCTTTTGAATATTATAACGATATGGTAAACCAGATGGATTTACTAACCTAGCATCTGTAATCCCCATCGATTCAACCGTTTCTTGCATTTTTTGAACCCAAGCATCTTCACTACCACCTAAATAAATCCCAACAGCTGTAATAGCCGCATTTGCTGAATAAATGGAGATAGCTTCATATAAATCTTTTAAAGGATAACTAACATTCGCACGTAATGGTACATTTGATAGTTCATAATTAATACTCATTTTACTTAAAGCAGGGGATATTGGAATTTGTGTATCCCAAGTTACTTCACCATTATGAATCGCTTCTAAAATTAAATATTGGGTTACCATCTTACTCATTGAAGCAATCCCTAAAACCTCATCGATATTTTTCCCGTATAAAATCTTACCACTATTTTTTTCTACTACGATTGCACCTCGAGCATCTAAATTTTTAATTTCTGCAGCATCAACTGGAACAGTTACACTCATTACACTAACTAATGACATTGCTACAATGATTTTTTTTATATATTTATTTTTAATGATTTTTTTCATCGTATTCTCCTATTTATCTAATATAAGTTTCACTATCTATCCTATCGAAAAAATAGATAAAAAACAACACAAAATTGCTTACACACCCCTATTTAAGTGATATTTTTTATAAAAAAATCATTATGAAAATCTATTATCAACCAATAAATTTTCACAATGATTATCACTTAATGAAATAGTCAGTAGTTTCTTTTAATGCAGAATGATTTTCAGATGGCAAGAAAATGTAAAAACTCGTCTCATGTTCCACTGATTCAGCACGAATAACGCCACCATGCATATGAATAATATTCTCAGCAATAGCTAATCCTAACCCTGTTCCCCCAGTTTCTTTTGAGCGAGAACCTTCCGCACGATAAAAACGATAAAATAATTTGTTTAATACTTCTGTTGGAATTGTTGGTCCACTATTTTTAATCGCAATCGATACAATCCCATTTTCTTCTTTCGTTTCAATGGTAATGGCGGTTCCTTCTTCTCCATATTTAACCGCATTGGATAATAAATTACTAATAACACGAACCATTTTTTCAGCATCAATCTCTAAAACAATTGGCTTAGTAGAAGGTATCATCTCAATAGACATGTCTTTTTTTTGCACATCTAATTCAAAATCAGCCGCCACTTGTTCTAAAAAATTATTAATCGATACATCACTTAACCGCAGTGGAACCCCACCTGGCCGCATTGTTGTATATTCAAATAACTCATCCACTAATACCTTCATTTGTTGTGCTTTATTATAAGCAACAGTTGCATAATGTTTTGGTTCTTCTTCCAATTCATGTGGACCATTTGTAATTAACCCTAAATAGCCAATAATAGATGTTAGCGGTGTTCTTAAATCATGTGAGACATTAGTAATTAATTCATCTTTTGATTTTTCAATTTTACGCTCTTCTTCCATCGCACGATTAGTTGAATCTACTAAATGGTTAATACTCTCCACAACTTTCCCCATATCTCCATTTAACTGAAAAGGAATTCTTGCATATTGATCATTAGTCGCAATGCGATGTAATTCATCCAATACATGCGCTAACTGCATTTGACGATATCGACGAATCAAACGCCAAGAAGTAAAACCAAACGCAAAAATGACCGATACCGTATTATAAATCTTATAATAAAATAAAATATTGTCCGTTCTTAAATTCCAATATTCACGAAATAACAATTGATCATCTTCAATTTGTAAGGGATAATCTAATGTCTGATCCAAAATCCCTAGAATACCAATATAAATAATAAAGACCGCAAATAAAGTAACTGCCCCTTCTAAAAACAACTCACTATATTCTTTCGGGGTTAGACGTAACATGCCGTCTGGCGAGACATTATGTTTTCTAATTTTATTTCGCATTTTACGCATCAATCTTATACCCTACTCCCCAAACAGTTTCAATCACTTTATCACGTCCGGTAACTTCAGCAATTTTATCACGCAAATGACTCACATGTACCATAACTGTCTTCGTTGAAACCCCTGAATATTGATTCCAAACTTTTTCAAAAATTTCGTCCGCACTAAAGACACGCCCAGGATGACTAGCTAATAAATATAAAATTCCAAACTCTAAAACGGTTAATTGAATCTCTTTTCCATCAACAGTCATTACTTTATGCGCATTTTTTTGAATAATTAATGGTCCAACACGTAATTCTTCTGGACTCAACTCATGAGTAATGGAACTACGACGCAATAATGATTTAATACGCGCCACTACTTCTAAAGGATTAAATGGCTTAGTAACATAATCGTCCGCACCTGTTGTTAATCCTTGAATTTTATCCATATCTGTTGATTTAGCACTTAATAATAAAATTGGAATTTGCTTACCATCTTTACGTAACTCATTCACAACGGTAATACCATCCATTTTAGGCATCATAATATCTAAAATAACCGCATCAATATCCGGGTATTGATTAATTTTTTCTAATGCTTGTTTTCCATCAAAAGCTTTAACAATTTCAAATTTTTCATTTTTTAAATAAATTGTTAGTAATTCAACAATTTCACGATCATCATCTACAATTAATAGTTTCATCTGATTTCCTCCTATATTTAATTTCATTATCATTTTACCAAAGCGTTAAAAAATACGGTATAAAAAACAGCAAATCTTGAAAATTATTTAATAATTAAGAATGCTTTTTCACTTTTTGCTATTTTATTAATCTTTATCGTTCTTTTCCCTTGATTTTTAAAAAATACATGGTATGTTATTAGATAAAACATATATTTCTAGGAGGTTTTCTAATGTCAAAATGGGATACAAAATTCCAAAAAGAAGGATTTACATTTGATGATGTCTTAATGATTCCGGCTGAAAGTCACGTTTTACCAAATGATGCTGACTTACATGTCACATTAGCGGATAATATTCATTTAAATATTCCGGTATTAAGTGCTAGCATGGATACTGTTACAGACTCTAAAATGGCTATTGCAATGGCTCGCCAAGGTGGTTTAGGAGTTATTCACAAAAATATGTCTATCGAACAACAAGCAGAAGAAGTTCATAAAGTGAAACGTTCTGAAAGTGGTGTTATTATTAACCCATTCTTTTTAACTCCTGACCATTTGGTTCAAGATGCAGAAGATTTAATGTCTAAATACCGTATTAGCGGTGTACCAATTGTTGATAGTTTAGATAGTCGCTTTTTAGTAGGGATTTTAACAAACCGTGATTTACGTTTTATTTCAGATTATAATATCCCTATTTCAACTGTTATGACAAAAGAAAACTTAGTCACTGCACCAGTTGGAACATCGCTAAAAGAAGCTGAAGCTATTCTACAAGCAAATAAAATCGAAAAATTACCATTAATTGATGAACAAGGTTGTCTAGCTGGATTAATTACAATTAAAGATATTGAAAAAGTAATTGAATTTCCAAATGCCGCAAAAGACAAACACGGTCGATTATTAGTTGCCGCTGCTGTTGGAATTACAACGGATACCTTTGAACGTACGACTGCTTTATTAAAAGCTGGAGCTGATGCTATCGTTATTGATACTGCTCATGGTCATAGCGCAGGCGTTATCCGCAAAATTAAAGAAATTCGTGAAACATTCCCGAACGCTACTTTAATCGCTGGTAATGTTGCTACTGCAGAAGGTACACGTGCTTTATTTGAAGTAGGTGTTGATGTTGTTAAAGTTGGTATTGGGCCTGGTTCAATCTGTACAACACGTGTGGTTGCCGGTGTGGGTGTGCCTCAAATTACTGCTATTTATGATGCTGCAAGTGTTGCTCGTGAATTCGGTAAACCTATTATTGCTGATGGTGGTATTAAATATTCAGGAGATATCGCAAAAGCTTTAGCTGCTGGCGGACATGCGGTTATGTTAGGTAGTATGTTAGCTGGTACTGATGAATCTCCAGGTGAATTTGAAATTTTCCAAGGCCGTCGCTTTAAAACGTACCGTGGTATGGGGAGTTTAGCTGCTATGGATAATGGTTCAAGTGACCGTTACTTCCAAGCTAAAAATGAAGCCAATAAACGTGTTCCAGAAGGTATTGAAGGGCGTGTAGCTTATAAAGGTTCTGCTGCTGATATTATCTTCCAAATGATTGGTGGATTACGCTCAGGTATGGGCTATGTTGGCGCTCGCAACTTACAAGAATTACGCGAAAATACACAATTTGTGCGTATGTCAGGTGCTGGATTACGTGAATCTCACCCACATGATGTTCAAATTACTAAAGAAGCTCCAAACTATTCAATGTCATAAAAATAAAGGTTGGAATCATAATAATCTGATTCCAACCTTTATTTTTTTGCGCTACTATTCAATTTTGTGATTTTTAGTTAGAATCCGCCACCGCCAGATCCTCCACCAAAACCACCGCTCGAACCACTACTAAAGCCGCCACCAAAACCGCCTGAATTAGTTCCTGAATAATTCCCATTACTCGAGCTAGTTGGTGAGCTAAGCGTTTGAGCTTCTGATAAAGTCTTTGATACTAAGAGATATGTCGCCATTTGTTGGGCGGTGATTGCATCAACATTTTGGGCAATTTCCTCTTGATCGTAGATTGTCGGTAAAGTTTTTAACACTTCATCCGCTACTTTAAAAGAAATCGCATAAACTAATAATTCATTCCAAATGATAATAGATGGTACCTCAGCGCGATCTAACGAACTTATATCCTCCATCATTTGTTTTAAAGCATTCCATTGACGATAACGCCATTCTCCATCAATTGTCCGTTTAGGCTCACTAATATACTGCCACAACACTGCTACAATAGCTAGATTGATATTCACCAAAGTTGCTATACTCCCTAATACTATGCTCCCATTTACTAATAAATACAAGCCAAGTGTCGCACCCACAATAGTCACCAGAATCGCTACTATCTGTAAGAAAAATATTTTTAGTGGTGATTTTTTCTTTTCTTCATCAAGAACTGTTACAGTGCTAGCTTCTTCATCCACTTGATCTTCCCAATCAGCAAACCATTCACAATACGCTTTAGGGTGTTTAGTTGCATAATTTTTTATATCAGTAAACGTTACTTGATTATTTTCTCCGATTTGTTTAAATAAGCCCTCCACAAAAATTTCTTCAGATACAGATAAAGCATATGTTTTTTCGCTTAATGTCAATGTATACGGTTCCTCTTGGCTTAAATATAACACTTTACGACGAACTAAATCCATAATTGTTGCATGAACATCACTAGACGTTAACTCTTCTTGATAAACGGCTACTTGCATCACACTAGGGCTTAATTTTTCAGGTAATTCAAATACATGATCCGGTACAAAGGGAACTTGTTTTTCGAAGGCTTTTTTCAAGCGCATCATATGACCAATACAAAAAACTGCGCTAATCGCCATAATACCGATCGCTACTGTCATTATTTTTTCGATTTTAGCTACCATAATAGCTTTTTGACGCTCATGTTCTTCGGCTTGTGCTTTTCGTTTGGCTACCGCTTGTTTATCAGCTATAACACGCTCTTCTTCAGTTGCCACTAATTCTGTAAAAGCCTCTTTCTCAACTTGATTGGGATTAGCCGCTACTATACTCACCGGAAATAAGGCATGCGCTTCAACAAACTCTCCCGGCTCATTATGACTAACTAACCATTCTGCCATTTTATAATTCGGATTAATCTCCACCTTGCCAGTCGGATTGCCATGTCCCCAACAACGAAAACTCTCCTTAGCAGCTTCAACTGGTAATTCTAAAGTAAAACGAATACTATTTTGCTCAATTTCCCAAGCTTGTCCAACAACTTTCCGATTAAATTCAGCTATATCTTGATAACTCGTAATACATTCCGGAATCGTATATTCAAGTAAAATAGTCCGACTCTCATCTGATAATGGCGTAAAAATTTTGAAAGCTATTTGCTGATCTTCTTGCGTCATTTGATAAGTTTGATGATCACCCGATTGATTATTTTCTAAAGGTATAACCGTTCCGTCAACCACTTCACTAAGTTTAATATTTTTAGGCGCTACAATCCCCGTAATATCCAAATGATAAAACACACCATTATACTCACCATCTGCTTCAAAAACCATTTGCTCTTTAAAGTCGACATCCCCATTTTCTAAAACCTTAGCCGTAATATCATATTGTTCCACTATTAATTCCTTAGCACTTACCACTTCTTCACTAAAAATAAAAAGTGTCATTGTCATAACAATACTTAAAAATAACGACTTCTTTTTCATCTAATCACTCCTTTTAATAAAAAAAGCATTAACTACTACCAAAAAGGCAATAGCTAACGCTACTGATACTCCAACGGCTAAAGCTTATTGGGGTCTTATGGACAGACTTCTATACATACTCGAAAGCATCTCAGACTAATCTGTTACTATAAGACTTTCACTACCAATCCACCCTTAAAAGAATAGGATTTCCGCTATTTTCTTATAAACTTATCTTATTACATAATTGTTCCACGTACATCAAAAGTCTTTTTAAAATACCATTTACCTACTAATGAAACAATACCAATCATTAAATATGCTACTGGCGGCAACATGATATTAATGGATTGCGGTACAATTGCTTGTGAACCCATCACAACCATAATCCATGCCAACATTAAAATCGTACTTACCCCTAAATATTTCATATAGCCACGTTGGCCTTTAGGTTTAGAAAAATCTGGAATTACTTTCGTTAAAATTAATAACATCAAACCACCAACAAGGAAATTAATCAACAATGAAACTAAGCCCATTGAAGCTACTTGATTTGAATTTAAAAACATTGTAATACCTGACATTAATGAGAATAATCCACCCATAAATAATGCACCATCAACGAATATTTGCCAATCTGGAGATTTACCACCTACTGGCAATGTTGGTCCATCAAGAATAATCGCAACACGTTCAGTAACTGTTCCATATAATTGTCGAGCGGTTGAACCTGTTTTTTGTTTTTCTACAAGTTCTGCTAACATTTCGGCATATAATCTTTCACGTTGTTCTTCAGCATAATTAGCCGCAATTAACGAACGATCTAATTGAATCATATATTGCTCATTTTTCTTCGTTAACTTTTCTTTTAACTCACGATTATTTGCTTTTATTTCTTCTAACGTTAGTTTAGTTTCACTCACTTGTCATTCCTCCGATACCTATCTATATCTATCTTTTATTATACATTAAATTTGAATAACATGATATCGCCATCTTGTACGATATATTCTTTACCTTCTTGACGAACCTTCCCATGCTCTTTAGCTGCTTGCATATTTCCATATTCTAATAAATCATCATACGCAACTGTTTCCGCACGAATAAATCCACGTTCAAAATCAGAGTGAATAACACCCGCACACTGAGGAGCTTTCATACCTTTTTTGAAGGTCCACGCACGAACTTCTTGCACACCTGCTGTAAAGTAAGTTGCTAAGCCTAATAAACTATATGCTTTTTGAATTAAAATATCTAATCCTGAAGTTTGAATACCCATTTCTTCTAAGAATACTTGTTTTTCATCATCTTCTAATTCAGCTACTTCTTCTTCAACACGAGCACAAATCACAACAACTTCTGCGCCTTCTTCAGCGGCGAATTC
Source organism: Granulicatella balaenopterae (assembly GCF_900111135.1). Classification (GTDB taxonomy): domain Bacteria; phylum Bacillota; class Bacilli; order Lactobacillales; family Aerococcaceae; genus Granulicatella; species Granulicatella balaenopterae. Next base: position 30,411 of record NZ_FOGF01000025.1, read on the forward strand.
TTGAACACGCTTAACATGATCATTTGTTCCACCATTCATAATATCTTCTTCTGAAATATTCGCAATATATAAAATCGGTTTAATTGATAATAAGAAGAATCCTTTTACTAGCGCTTGTTCATCTTCTGTAAATTCGATTGAACGAGCTGATTTACCATCTTCTAATACTGGTTTGATTTTTTCTAATAAAGCTAGTTCTGCTACAGCATCTTTATCTTTTGTTTTAGCGATTTTAGCTACACGGGTAATACGTTTTGTAACTGATTCTAAATCGGCTAATACTAATTCTAAGTTAATTGTTTCAATATCAGCAATTGGATCAATTTCGCCATGTACGTGAGTAATATTTTCATCTTCAAAACAACGTACAACGTGACAAATAGCATCTACTTCACGAATGTGGCTTAAGAATTTATTACCTAAACCTTCACCACGACTTGCACCTTTAACAATTCCTGCAATATCTGTAAATTCAAATGTTGTTGGAACTGTTTTTTTAGGTTCTACTAATTCTGTTAATTTTTCTAAACGTTCATCTGGAACTTCAACAATCCCTACATTGGGATCGATAGTAGCAAATGGATAATTCGCTGCTTCTACTCCTGCTTTTGTAATTGCGTTAAATAATGTTGATTTCCCAACGTTTGGTAATCCTACGATTCCTGCTGTTAATGCCATTTTTTCACTCTTCCTTATCTAATTTTGTTCCGCTTTAACGGTAATTTTTTTCATTTTTTTCTCAAATTCACGACGGGGCATTAAGACCATTTGGCCACAATGATTGCACCTAATGCGAATATCCATTCCCATACGAATAATTTCCCATGAGTTTGTTTGACAAGCATGTGGTTTCTTCATTTCTACCATATCATGTAATTCATATTCTTGTATCAAACTATTCCTCCCCTTTTTTAAAGATCATCATCGAATTTTATTTCTAAAACATCTAAAATCCGCGTTAAATCATTTTGTGATAAGTATTCAATTTCAATCTTACCTTTATCACCTTTTGGAGTAATTTGAACCGGTGTACCGAATTTATCCATTAATCGATCTTCTGATTCAACAATATATGGTGGTTTTATCACTTGTTTTTTATTCGTCTTCTTGCTAGTAACATTTGGTTCATTAATATTTTGAACCACTTCTTCTAATTGACGAACTGTCATCGATTCTGTTATACATTTATGCGCTATTTCTCGAATATAATCTATATTTTTCAAACCTAATAATGTACGAGCATGACCAACTGTTAATTGACCCTCTTGCAATAAATCTTGCACTTCCTTTGGTAAACTTAATAATCTTAAATAATTGGCAATATAAGGTCTACTTTTCCCTAGTCGTGTAGCTACTTGTTCTTGATTCAACGATAATGTATCCATCATCATCCGATATGCTAATGCTTCATCAATTGGCCTTAAATTCTCACGTTGTAAATTTTCAATCACTGCAATTTGAATCATAATTTCTTCTGAATAATCTCGAATAATACAGGGGATAGTTATTTTTTTTGCCAATTTTGACGCACGTAAGCGACGCTCACCAGCCACTAATTCATAGCCTTTAATTTTAGACTTTCTTACAATAATAGGTTGAAAAACACCATTCACAGCAATTGATTCCGCTAATTCTTTTAAAGATTTATCATCAAATTGTTTACGTGGTTGATAAGGATTCGGTCTGATATCATCTACTGAAATTTCAATAATGCTTTCTTTATCTCTATCAAATTGTTCCACTTCTTTTTCCACACAATCAAAATCCTTAAATGTTGTATTAAATAATGCCTCAATACCTCGACCTAAGCCTTTTTGATTTTTAGCCATTTGCTAACACTTCCTTTGCTAATTCAAGATAAACGGCCGCCCCACGTGATTTAGGATCATAATCAATAATTGATTGTCCATAACTTGGTGCTTCAGATAAACGAACATTTCTTGGGATAATGGTTTTATATACCTTCTCGCTAAAATATCTAATCACATCATCTTTTACCTCATTGCTTAAATTGGTTCGTGCATCAAACATCGTCAATAATACCCCCTCAATACGCAAATCATGATTAAAATGCTTCCGAACCATTGTGATCGTATTCATCAATTGTGACAAGCCTTCTAAAGCATAATACTCACACTGAACTGGAATTAATACTGTATCACTAGCCGTAAAAGCATTCATCGTTAAATGACCTAAAGACGGCGGACAATCAATCAGTATATAATCATAATCATCCTTTACTTTTTCAAGAGCATTCTTTAATCGCTGTTCCCGACGCTCCTCTTTCGTTAATTCAATCTCTGCACCTGCTAATTGAATAGTCGATGGTACAATCATTAAATTATCACGAGATGTTGGAACAATCACATCATTAAGCGGTATTTGGTTTACTAATACATCATAAATATCTAATGATAATTCCGACTTTTGCACACCTAAACCACTAGTGGCATTTCCTTGCGGATCACCATCAACAATCAACACTTTAGAACCAAGTAAAGCTAACGCTGCACTCAAACTAACTGTTGTAGTAGTTTTACCGACGCCACCTTTTTGGTTTGCTACCGAAATAATTCGTGCCATCATAGTTCCTCCATATTCACTATATTCATTAAAAAAAGAAAAGCGCATGCACTTTCCTTATACTGACGCATGTCTACAAAATGATTTTCATTTCTCGCTCATATATTTTTTTACTATTGCTAACACTCATTGTAACAAAAAATCTTTAAAATGAGTAGTTTTTTTCTAATTATCACAAAAAAGGTTCTCTAGAGAAGTCAAACATTTGTAACGCACCGACCTAATACACATTCATTTTTTTTGGTTGAATGGCTTGCTCTTTTAAATAAAGTCTTTTTTAGGTTGTCAAGCCGGAAAGCGTAGCGGGGCTTTACTACCTATACAAAAAGA
>NZ_FOGF01000067.1 GCF_900111135.1 Granulicatella balaenopterae
ATATCGTAACATAATAACTATTTATGCAATTAAAACAACAAAAAACATGCATTACTACACTCAGCTGATAATTATAGGAACTGTACTCACTTGAGAACTAAAATTTTTTAATGATGGAAACATACAATAAAAAAGTAAAAAAGAGATCATACAGTATTATCTGTATGATCTCTTTTTCTACTCCATCAACCCTATTTGACAAAGAGCCGTTGAGGAATGTTCTTTTCTTTGATAGTTAGTAGTAATTGTATTGAATAAATGAAATTCAGATAACTACAACATGGTGTTAATAGACATTTTGGTTGGCATCGATAACAAATTTACTTTTTGTCTTTGATTATTTGTGTTTTGGTAAGTTGCTGTAGACAATTATCATAATGAACGGATACATAGGCTGAATAAAGAATATCTGTTATGTATTGCTGTGATATACGGGAAGCTATAGCACCACTTCTTACTATAGGTTCTTGCGAAGTTGTATATAGTTTGTAGTCAGAAAGATCTGAAACAGGAGAAGGTATACAACGAGTGATTGCAATAATTGGCGTATGATGTAATTTTAGTTCTTTGACACAGGCGAGAATTTCCTCAGTATGGCCACTATAGGTAACGATAATTGCAAGATCATTTGGGGTAGAATTACGAGCAGTGATGAGTTGATTATGCCAATCTTCATTAATTAAACATGTTTTATTTATGCGTAAAAATTTCATATATGCATCTTTTGCACTGCAATAAGATGCACCAATCCCAAAGAATAATAAACGATTGGATTTATGTATAAGAGTAACACATCTATCAAGGGTTTCAACTTCCATCAATTTACTTGTTTCTAGTAGAGCAGTTGTTGACAAAGAAGTGATTTTGCGAATGGTATTCTTTGTAGATTCACTTTTTTTGATTGCACTATTGTGTCTTGTAAAGTTTGACTCTTGTGATGCTAGTTCTATGATTAGAGCATTCTTGAATTGGCGAAACCCATTGAATCCCATTTTTTTGATTGTTCTCAAAACAGTAGAAGGTGATGAGAAAGATTCTTTTGCTAGTTGGTGTATAGAGTCGGTAGATGCTTCTCTTGGATGTAGAAGTATGTAGTCACATACACTTTTTTCTGTGGGAGATAATTCAGTACGTTTTTCTTTAAGGTGAATAAGTGGATTTTTCATATATTTGGTTCTCCTTTTCTGCTTATTTTGTTCAAATGCTGGTACTTTGTGCCGATAGATAGCGCTTTCGTTGAAATAATTGTATCATATATGTTAATTTAAAGCTAGGTTAAGAATTAATTACAAGGAGGTGAATAAATTGGAGATAAATTTGAAGAATATGGCAACTGAAAAACGGAATGTTAAGACAATGGAATTAGATTGTATGAGCTCGTTTGAAATCGTATCGATTATGAATTCAGAAGATCAGAGTGTACCTATTGCGATACATCCACATTTGAAATCTATTGCACAGATTGCAGATTGGGTAGCGAAAGCAATTATGGCTGGTGGTCATTTGTACTATATAGGCGCAGGTACAAGTGGGCGTTTGGGGGTACTAGATTCTGTTGAATGTCCTCCAACATTCGGAGTCAATTCTAATACCGTAGTAGGATTGATTGCTGGGGGGGATGGTGCTTTTGTAAAAGCAAAAGAAGGTGCAGAAGACAGCAAAATTCTTGGGCGTAATGATTTAATTGAAGTTAATTTGACAAACAAGGATGTTGTAATTGGTATTGCGGCAAGTGGGAGAACACCTTATGTTATTGGAGCTCTAGAATATGCCAATGAAGTTGGGTGTAAGACAGCTACTATTTCTTGTAATAAAGATTCTGAGATTGGTAAGGTTGCTAAGTTGGCAGTTGATGTTGTTGTAGGACCTGAAGTGTTAACAGGAAGTACACGTTTAAAGGCAGGTACAGCACAAAAGATGATTCTAAATATGATTTCAACTACTGCGATGGTTCAATGTGGAAAAGTCTATCAAAATTTAATGGTTGATGTTCAGCAAACAAATCAAAAGCTTTGTGTTAGAGCACGCCAAATAGTGCAAGAGGCTACAGGGGTTGATAAACAAATGGCTGATCAGGTTTTATCACAAGCACAGGGATCATGTAAGAGTGCGATTATTATGATTCTTACTGGTTGTAGCTATGAAAAGGCATTGCAACTGTTAGAAGATGCAAATGGTCAAGTTCGTACCGCAATTGAAAAGGAGATGAAATTATGACAAATGAATTGATATCAAACAAGATTCTTGAATTAGTTGGTGGCAAAGAAAATGTTGTTTCAGCAATCTCATGTATGACACGCTTACGTGTAGATTTGAAAGATAGGTCTAAAGTGAATATCGAAGAAATTAAGAAAGTCGATGGAGTTATTGGGGTAGTTGAAGATGAAACACTTCAAGTGGTTTTAGGTCCTGGTAAAGCAACTAAGATTACTGATATTTTCTGCGAACAAGCATGTCTAAAGGAAAAAAAACAAGTTAATTCATGGGAAGAAAATAAAAAAGCTGTAAAAGATGGTCAAAATGAATCAAAAGGTAAAGCATTCTTAAGAATGCTTGCTAATATCTTTATTCCATTAATCCCAGCTATTATTGCAGGTGGATTATTCTTTGGGATAGCAAGTTTGATTGGGCAAACAGCTCCTGAAGTGGTTGCTAGTAAACATGGATTTTTATTCATCTTACAACAATTGTGCTTATTGTTTGGTGGATCATTCCTAGGTTACTTTTCAATTTATACTGGCATAAATGCTGCTAGACAATTTGGCGCAACTCCCGCACTTGGTGGTATGCTTGGTGGTATTTCGATTGGTTCTCAAATTGTAGTAATTTCTACAGCACTTGGTCTATATAATACTGATGTTCCACTAGAATCAATTTTAACAATAGGTAAAGGTGGTGTTATCGGTGTTATTCTTGGGGTTTGGATTCTTTCAAAAGTAGAATCTTACTTACATAAGCATGTACCTGATATATTGGATTTGATTCTTACTCCATTATTAGCAATATTCATTGTTGGAACATTATATGTTCTTGTATTAATGCCTTTAACAGGTTGGGTATCTGATGGATTGGTATATTTATTAAGTCTATTAATCGCATCAAGTAATCCAGTAGTAAGTGTAATTTCAGGGTATGTTTTAGCAGCGGTATTCTTACCAATGGTACTTTTAGGATTACACCATGGATTAATTCCAATCTATGCATTGCAATTAGAATCTATGGGAGGAGTTAGTTTATTCCCTGTACTTGCAATGGCAGGAGCTGGTCAAGTTGGAGCAACAATTGCAATTTATGTAAAGTGTAAGAAAAATGGAAACAAACCTCTGCAAAAGACAATCATCGGAGCTTTACCAGCTGGATTCTTAGGTGTAGGGGAACCACTTATTTATGGTGTTACTCTTCCTTTAGGAAAACCATTTATCACTGCAGGTTTAGGTGCGGGATTTGGTGGAGCTTATGTAATGTTTATGAAAGTAATGGCAGTTGCTTGGGGACCATCTGGACTTGTTGCAATTCCTTTAATGAAGACTCCTACAATGATGATGCATTATTTCATTGGTCTTGTGATTTCTTATTTAGCTGCCTTCATCATTACAACTATTGGAATAAATACGAAAGATATAGAAGAGTCTGCATAATGTAGGTTTATCTATTTACGCATCTAGCTTTGATATACAAAAGGCGTATTTGGAATATATGGTAGTTTCGAATATGCTAGTATTTATTTTTTTGACATATTAAAGAAGAACTAGATGTGTTGTATGTGCAAACAATGAAAAAGACACATCTTGGTTAAAGTTTAAAAAGTGTTTTGTAATAGCAGATGTTGATCAAGAAATAGTAAATTTATTTGGCGTTAAAAATATGCATGCATTAAAAGAAAAATTGGATTTGAATGCGTTGTGATTAGATTGCGGATTTGCTAATGTATAAATTATTCAAATTGCTTATGATGCAGGAGTTAAAAAATTATTCCTCACGTATATTCATCTATTATTAACCAAGAAACTAAAAATACTAATCCGGAAGATATGAAGACATTAATGGATATTGTAAAAAAGTTGTTAACAAATAAGGGTTCTACAATAAATGATGTTGTTGAAGAAATTCTTCAATGGCATCATTTATTTTTTTATACACAAAAAGCATCTGATGCCCTATAATAAAATCG
>NZ_FOGF01000036.1 GCF_900111135.1 Granulicatella balaenopterae
AAGCATTATTATGGAGGGGTAGCGAAGTGGCTAAACGCGGCGGACTGTAAATCCGCTCCTTCGGGTTCGGCAGTTCGAATCTGCCCCCCTCCATTATTATTAATTTTTCAGATAGGGGTATAGTTTAAAGGCAGAACAACGGTCTCCAAAACCGTTGGTGTGGGTTCGATTCCTACTACCCCTGTTTTTATAATGGCGACTGTGGTGAAGTGGTTAACACATCGGTTTGTGGATCCGACATTCGGGGGTTCGATTCCCCTCAGTCGCCCTTTTATTGGGGTATGGCCAAGCGGTAAGGCAACAGACTTTGACTCTGTCATGCGTTGGTTCGAATCCAGCTACCCCAGTTATCAGACCTCAAAGAGTGGGGCTTAAGCTAATCATTTGATGGTTAGCTTTTTTTGTGCGTAAAAATAACTATCTGTATAAGACGAATGATGTAGTGTAGTGGTGTTTAGAGTTTGTGAAGGTATAAGACGATGTGCATTATGGAAAAGAGCGTATATGGGTGATTTTAGGCTTCTAGAGAGAGTTTAGTGTGAGTGATGAAATCGTGATGTGGTGTAAAGAGGTAAGTGAGAGGTTTTGAGGTTGATAGAGTGTGTTTTTTAAAGTTAATGCTGAAAAATATGAGGTGTGGTTCTTGTATCAAAAAAAGACTTAGTAGAATAGTCTACCAAGTCTTAATTGATTAGTGATTAACCTAAGTATCCGATTAATGATGCAATTGTCGCAATTAATAATGTTCCTACCATTGCAATTAGCATTAACCAAACAACGACACGTGTAATTCTTTCCATCTTAGATAATGTTCTTTTTTGAGCCATATTTATTCTCCTTAATTTACATAGTACTATTATAGTTTACAGTTTTTATTTTGTTTTTCAAGCAGAAATACAAAATATTGTTTTATTTAATTAAAATATTAGTCTTTGTTAGGGAGAATATTTTGGTAGGGGTTTCATTTTTGAGGTGAAGGATTAATTTTCAGTTTTAGGGTAAAATCTTATATTTTCAAAATTAATTACTTTTCATTATTCTGTTTTTTTGTTAGGATATGAGTTAGAGTAAATCCGAAAAGATGGAGGATGTTAATATGTCAAAACAACAGATTGGCGTTGTAGGTATGGCCGTAATGGGTCGTAACTTAGCCTTGAATATTGAAAGTAGAGGATATACTGTTTCGATTTTTAATCGTACGTCTTCAAAAACTGATGATGTGATTGCAGAAAATCCTGGTAAAAACTTGGTTGCAACTTATTCGATTGAAGAGTTTGTTGAATCTTTAGAGAAGCCAAGACGTATTTTATTGATGGTTAAAGCTGGCGTTCCAACTGATAAAACAATCCAAAGCTTATTACCGCATTTAGACAAAGGAGATATCTTAATTGATGGTGGTAATACATTCTATAAAGATACTATTCGTCGTAATGAGGAATTAGCTAGTTCTGGTATTAACTTTATCGGTACTGGTGTTTCTGGTGGTGAAGAGGGTGCTTTAAAAGGGCCTGCAATTATGCCAGGAGGACAAAAAGAAGCTTATGATTTAGTTGCTCCTATTTTAGAAGAAATTGCTGCTAAAGCTAATGATGGCGCTCCATGTGTAACGTATATTGGTGAAAATGGTGCGGGTCATTATGTTAAAATGGTGCACAATGGAATCGAATATGGGGATATGCAGTTAATCGCTGAAGCTTATGACATTTTACGTCGTGTGGGTGGTTTATCTGTTGAAGAGATTGCAGAAGTCTTTAGAGAGTGGAATACAGGCGAATTAGATAGTTACTTAATCGAAATTACTGCTGATATTCTAACTAAAGTAGATCCTGATACACAAGCCCCAATGGTAGATGTTATTATGGATAAAGCAGGTAATAAAGGTACAGGTAAATGGACTTCTCAAAGTGCTTTAGATTTAGGTGTTCCATTACCACTTATTACTGAATCTGTATTTGCTCGTTTTATTTCTACATTGAAAGATGAAAGATTAGAAGCAAGCAAAGAATTATCAGCAATCAAAAATCCTGAATTAAGCGAAAGTCAAAAATTCGAATTAATTGAGTCAGTTCGTAAAGGTCTATACTTCTCTAAAATTATGAGTTATGCGCAAGGTTTTGCTCAAATGCGTATTGCTAGTGAAGAATATGACTGGGATTTACAATATGGTGAAATTGCTAAGATTTTCCGTGCTGGATGTATTATCCGTGCGCAATTCCTACAAAAAATCACTGATGCATTTGAAAGAGATGCAAACTTGAAAAACTTATTACTTGATAAATACTTCTTATATGTCACAGAATCATATCAATCATCTGCTAGAGACGTAATTGTAACTGCAGTAAAAGCTGGTGTTCCGGTACCGACTTTCTCTTCTGCTTTAGCATATTTTGATTCATATCGTTCAGAAACACTGCCAGCTAATTTAATCCAAGCACAACGAGATTACTTTGGTGCGCATACATATGAGCGTGTTGACAAACCTGGTGTCTATCACTTTGAATGGTCTACTGGTGAAGAAATTCCTCAATAAGACTTAATAAGGGCTGAAAAAGGTGTTAAATTCGAATAAATTATCTTTAATTTGAAAAAATAAAAAAAATAATTGATTTATATATTGACTTTTTCGGTTATTCTATGTATCATAATAAACGGTATTGTTTGCCCCACGATAGAGCCCCGGAAACTCAATTGTGATTAACAAACAACAGACAAGAAATTGGAGGAAACAAACGTGCGTACAACATATATGGCAAAAGCTAGTGAAACAGATCGTAAATGGGTTGTAATTGACGCTACTGATGTGGCATTAGGACGTCTTTCAGCAGTTGCAGCAAGCATTTTACGCGGAAAAAATAAACCAACATTTACACCTAACGTTGATACAGGTGATTTCGTAATCATTATCAACGCTGACAAAGTGAAATTAACAGGTAAGAAAGCTACAGATAAAATTTATTATCACCACTCAAATCACCCAGGTGGATTGAAATCTCGTACAGCTGGAGACTTACGTGCTAACGATTCTCGTAAATTAGTAGAATTATCAGTTAAAGGCATGTTACCTAAAAACTCTTTAGGTCGTCGTCAATTTACTAAATTACACGTGTACGGTGGATCAGAACACCCACACACAGCACAACAACCAACAGCAGTAGACATTCAATCATTAATCTAAGGAGGAAACACCATTGGCTCAAGCACAATATCGCGGCACTGGCCGTCGTAAAAACTCAACTGCCCGTGTTATTTTAGTACCAGGGACAGGAAACATTACAATCAACAAAAAATCTATTGAAGAATACATTCCATTTGCTTACTTACACGAAGTAATCAAACAACCTTTAAACATTACTGAAACAATCGGAACTTACGATGTTATCGTTAATGTTAACGGTGGTGGATTCACAGGACAATCAGGAGCTATCCGTCACGGAATCGCTCGTGCATTATTAACTGTAGACCCAGATTTCCGTTCACCATTAAAATCTGCTGGATTATTAACACGTGATCCACGTATGAAAGAACGTAAAAAACCAGGTCTTAAAAAAGCTCGTAAAGCTTCACAATTCTCAAAACGTTAATATTTATTATTATCGAGAATATACAGCATCTCTGTTTACAGGGGTGCTTTTTTATACATATTTTTAGTTTTTATCTTGAAGAATGATTGTTGTTGCAGTTATTCACAAACTTAGTGGCAGTTTTTGACTACGTTTTGACTACGTTCTTTTGGCAGGGATAACACTTCACAAATTTAGTTAGAAGACAGAAGAAGCATAACTCAAAATATTTTTGAATATGTAAATATAAAGGTGTAGAATGAAGGTGATTAAAATCATGGATACATGGAGGTGATTTACTAATGGAAAAAGCAAATGCCGACAAACCGATCACTAAAGAAAGTATTGATAAAAAGCTAGGATTTGACTTCACGACGTATGATGATGGTTCTACAACAGATACTGAAAGCTATTTTCATTATGGTGATCCTTTTGATGTTTTAACGGATGAAGAACTGGAATTTGTTATAGAATATTTTGTGGATAGAGATAAACCAATCACCAAAGAAAGTATTGATAAAAAGTTAGGGTTTGATTTCACGACGTATGATGATGGTATTAGCATAGACACGGAATCTGACATACCACACGAAAATCCGTTTGATGTTTTAACTGATAAAGAAATAGATTTTATCATTGACTACGGAATAGAACAAATTAATAACAACTAATTAAGCAACCAGGTCTTAAAAAAGCTCGTAAAGCTTCATAATTCTCAAAACGTTAATATTTATTATTATCGAGAATATACAGCATCTCTGTTTACAGGGGTGCTTTTTTTATACATATTTTTAGTTTTTATCTTGAAGAATGATTGTTGTTGCAGTTATTCACAAACTTAGTGGCAGTTTTTGACTACGTTTTGACTACGTTCTTTTGGCAGGGATAACACTTCACAAATTTAGTTAGAAGACAGAAGAAGCATAACTCAAAATATTTTTGAATATGTAAATATAAAGGTGTAGAATGAAGGTGATTAAAATCATGGATACATGGAGGTGGTTTACTAATGGAAAAAGCAAATGCCGACAAACCGATCACTAAAGAAAGTATTGATAAAAAGTTAGGGTTTGACTTTACGACTTATAGCTCGGGAATTAGAACGGATACCGAATGTGATATAGAGTATGAAAACCCATTCAAAATTTTATCTGATGAAGAAGGAGACTTCATTATAGAATATTATAGAGAAAAAAAGAAAAATCGGGAAATATTAAACAAGAGAAGGGGGGAATAAAAAATGAAAAATGATAATGATATAAAATTAAATGAAGATATTATAAAAATAATAGTATCAAGGATTTACCAAAGAAAAGAAGAATTAAAAAAAGAATCTGATAAGTCTAATTATTCAATAGGAGTAATAGATGGATATTCACAGACTTTAGACATGATAAAAAACGATTTAGACTCTAGGGGATTCGATATTTCAGATTTAAATTTAAGTGATGAGGAAATATTTAATTAAAAGGCGCATCGACAGAAATGTTAATAGTGCTTTTTATACGCAAAATTAGATGGAGGTGATTTACTAATGGAAAAAGCAAATGCCGACAAACCGATCACTAAAGAAAGTATTGATAAAAAGTTAGGTTTTGACTTTACGACTTATAGCTCGGGTATTAGCGTAGATACGGAATCTGACATACCACATGAAAATCCAGTTAAAAATTTAAGTGAGGAAGAAAGGAGATTTATTATTAACTACGAGATAGAACGGATGCGCAAGAAAAAATTAAAAGAAAGTATTGATAAAAAGTTAGGTTTTGACTTCACGACGTATGATGATGGTTCTACAACAGATACTGAAAGCTATTTTCATTATGGTGATCCTTTTGATGTTTTAACGGATGAAGAGCTGGAATTTGTTATAGAATATTTTGTGGATAGAGATAAACCAATAACAAAAGAAAGTATTGATAAAAAGTTAGGATTTGATTTCACGACGTATGACGATGGTATTAGAACGGATACCGAATGTGATATAGAGTATGAAAACCCATTCAAAATTTTATCTGATGAAGAAGGAGACTTCATTATAGAATATTATAGAGAAAAAAAGAAAAATCGGGAAATATTAAAAAAGTAAGTGGAGGATGTTGAGTAATGGATAAACCAATCACCAAAGAAAGTATTGATAAAAAGCTAGGATTTGACTTCACGACTTATAGCTCGGGCATTAGCATAGAAACGGAATCTGACATACCACACGAAAATCCGTGCAAAGATTTAACGGACGAAGAATTGGATTTTATCTTGAACTATGAGATAGAACGGATGCGCAAAATGAAAAAAAGAAATGAATTAAAAAAACTCAGCATATTAGATGATTTAGCCGAAAAAGCTGGAGGGTTTGTTGAAAATAACCCTAATGAAAATATTGATATGGGTAAAATCAGGGAATATGTAAAAAAAACAAATAAAAAGTATAGCGATTTAACCGAAGAAGAATTACGTATGTTTAAAAAATAAATAAGTTATTAGATTAAGCAATTACTTGTGTGGTGGTTGCTTTTTTTATGCTGTTTCCACGGAATTCTTGTATGCTGTTTCCGACACCGTTTTTTGTGCGTTCTTATGTGCTGTTGCCACAACATTATTTATGCAGTTCCCACGCCTTTTTTGTTGTTTGTGAATAGAGTACTTTTCATTCATTTTTTCTGTTTTTGTTTGGCTATTATGGGGGGATTTTTGTGGGGAGTGGGGGTCGTTAGAGATGAGAATTTGATGAGAGTGTATTTTTGCTTTTGGTGTTCTTTTTTTCTATTTTGGTATGAATAATTAATAGTGTGTTAGTTTTTAGTGGGGGGAGGGATTTCTTTTTGCGAATTTTTATGTGAAAAAGAACTTTAGGGTAACCTAAAAATATGATGAGAAGTATTCTAAAATCTCTCTCATAATGGTATTTATTTTATGAAAACGCTTGTAAAATTTATCCTAACTAGTATGATGTATGTGAAATATCTATTTCAAATTAATCATTATACGGAGGGGAAAACATGAAGAAATCACTTTTATTGTCGATGTCGGCCACTGTTTTATTATCTATTGCTGCGGTGAATACGCCATTGATTAGTGCAGAGGAAGTAAGCACAACTGCTACCACTTCACAAGCTAATAAAATAGAGTATCCACTAACAACGCAATATATGACGGATGATGCTAGTTATTCTCAAGATGTTCCAATTGATGTTGAAACAGCTAAAAGTTTAGTTTGGACAGTCTCAGGGGAAACACTTGAAGGTGAAGTGAAAGCTGAAAAGCCAATTGCTGAGTATAAGACTTGGTTATTAGAAAAGGGTGGTGGTTTTAATGGCGATCAATGGATTACTGTTCTAGAACCACAAGCGGCTAAATCAAGTGGTGGCACAAAAACAACCATTACCATTGACGTGAAGAAACTGTTCGATTCTAAGCTAGATGAGCGTACAAAAGTCGGGAATATTCGTCGTACTTATCGCCACTGGATTGGGACTTATACCATTAAAGGAACTTCTCCAGATGGTTCGGTAGTAGTCACTAAGAAGATTGATTTGCGTCCATATTTAGGTTTTAGAACATATGATGAGCGTATCAAAGAAATTAATGAAACAACTGCCAATGTACACGATGGACGTTATGCGACCTTAAAAACAATTGGAACCTCAGCACAAGGCCGTGAAATTGTCTCAGGTATTGTCGCTAAAGATGAAGCAGATTTGGATAAATACTTAAATGAGACTGAACCAATGATGCTTTCAAATCCTCAAGAATTACTTCGCTTAATAACTGAAGAAAAGAAAGATGACTTCAAATTACCAATCTATATTCACAATACTCACGCTGATGAACAGCCAGGTATTGATATTATTACCGAATTATACCGTAAATTTGCGACAGAGGAAGAATTTAACTTCGATACTTATGTCGATGATAGTTTCCGTGAGAAGGAAGATGCAGAGACGACTTCTGTTCACTTAAATGTTGATGATTTATTAGATCGCTTTATCTTTATCTTTACATTTACTGAAAATCCAGATGGCGACTACTTAAACTTTAGATCTCTTGCAAATGGTATGGATCCAAACCGTGATGCTGGTTATCAAACAAACCCAGAAACTCGTGCAGCCGTTCAATTAATTAATCAATGGAATCCATTGTCATTAATTGATATTCATGGATTTGTGAAACAATTCTTAATTGAACCAGCTACTCCACCGCATGACCCTAACTTTGAATATGATATTTTAGCGAAAGAAGCGGTTGATCATGCACAACATATGGGACGTGCCGGTGTTTATAATACAAAATATTCTAACTATATTATTCCAAAACTTGACTGGGGTGATGGTTGGGATGATGCCTTTTCTGGTTATACTGGTGTGTATGCTTTATATCACGGAATTTTAGGGCATACAATGGAAATTCCAGAAATGAATAATGAAGCTTATAATGCAGGGATTTATGCGACTTTAGCAAGTGTTTCTTATGTGAATGATAATCGTCTTGATTTATTGAAGAAACGCTTGGAATTCTATACTCGCGGAATTGAAAAAGCAGAAGTGAAAGCAGCTGAAGATCAATTAGTTGGTCCAAATGGGGAAATTGTTGGTCGTCGTAATAAAGTCGATGGTAAATTCTTCCCAGATTATTATGTGATTTCAATGGAACCTTCAAAAGAATATGATGTGACTGAAGCCTTTAATATGATTGAGTATTTCGCTCGTAATGGCGTGATTGTAAAAGAATTAACCGCTGATGAGGGTGACTTCAAAAAAGGTGATTTAGTGATTGATATGGCGCAAGCAAAACGTGGCTATGCAAACCATGTATTATACAAAGGTTCTGATGAGTCTGATTGGGGTGCGATGTATGCTGAAGTGGTAATGAACTTCCCGGCAATGCGTGGCTTTAAGGCAACTCCTGTATATAATAAAGAGATTGCAGCTGATAAGATTGGTGAAGTGACACATAAAGTTGCTCCTCAATTAGCTATTGAAGACTCAGAATTGTATACAGTAACAAATAATTCAATCTTTGTGATTCAAGGTATTAATGAATTATTAGCAGATGGTAAGAAAATTTCCTTTACTAATGATGGCTTTGTGATGGATAAAGATACGCTAAATCTATTAAAAGCGAAAACTTCAGTCTATGCCGAACCTAAAACAGATGGTCCAGCAGCAACAATGCAACAGATTGATTCAGATATTAAGATTTACTGCCCATGGAATAATGAAGGTTGGGTAGGAGCATCATTACCAACTGATGCTTATAATGCTTTGAAACAAGTTGGCTTTACAATGGTTGATACGCCAGAAGAAGCAAATCTAATTGTATTAGATAATTATCACTTTGATCAAAGCGTCTTTGGCGATAAACCGGTGATTGTTCTTGGTGGAAGTGCGATGGAACAATTAGAAAGTTTAGATATTTTACCAGGTTTTGATGCTGAATCAACCGATGCTTCATATGAAGGTTTGTTGAATGTCTTTGTGAATACTGATTATACTGTATCAAGTGGGTATGATGCAGATGATTTATTCTATAGTAATTCTGGTAGTTGGATTGCAAGTACACCGACTGGATTCCACTCAGTTATGACTGTTAAGAATGATGATTTTTATAATGCAGGTTGGTGGCCAAAACATCAAGAAGTTGCTGGTAAAACAGTAGCAATTGATGGTGTCTATAAAAATTCTCCAGTCTTCATCTATGCAGGTAACCCAACTAATAAATTGCATACTCATTACTTCTATCGTTGGTTAACAAATGCGATTTATCGTGGAACGAATATGGAAGGTGAGATAGTACCAACTCCAGAACCTGAAAAACCAGTAGCTAAAAATGGCTGGGAAGGCGATTATTATTACAAAGATGGTACAAAATTAACCTCACAATGGTTATTCGATACTAACTACCAAAAATGGTATTACTTAACTGCTGATGGAACATATGCTCGCAATGAGTGGGTAGGATCATATTACTTAAAACAATATGGTGATATGGCTGATAATGAATGGATATATGATGATAACTATCACAATTGGTTCTTTATCAATGAAGGTGGTAAATACGCTCACGATACATGGAAGGGTGTATATTACTTAAAACAATGGGGTGAAATGGCTAAAAGTGAATGGGCATATAGTCCTGAAACAGGCTGGCACTTCTTCAATCCAGATGGTACTTATGTTCAAAATCAATGGGTAGGCGCATACTACTTAAAAGATTGGGGATATATGGCTCAAAACGAATGGATTTACGATAATAAGTACCAAAATTGGTTCAAAGTAGGTGAAGATGGTCACTACTTACATGATACTTGGGTAGGAGAGTACTACTTAAAAGCAAATGGGGAAATGGCTAAAAATGAATGGATTTACGATAAACAATATAAGGGTTGGTACTATTTAAAAGCAAATGGTAAATATGCTCGTAATGAAAAAATAGCGGGCTATCAATTAGATGCTTATGGTAAATGGGCTAACTAATGTAGAGGACTAAAAAGCTCTTGGCTACTACTTTTTGTGGTGGTCAAGGCTTTTTTGTTGGTATAGAGATTGTATGGATGACATATGAGGCTAACGTGTTAGGGATTTATAAACAAATAAAACTTGCTCTTCTTCAGTATAGTTTTTGAAGTGAGGCAAGTTTTATTTATGCTGTATGATGTTTTTGAGCTTATGTTCGCTGGTATAAGCTAGTAGTTAACTTCTTTTTTATGTGTTTGGAACGTTTTTTCGTTGGTAACTGGATTCTGCTGTTTGCAAATTCACTTTGCATGTCGGTTGCTTTTTCGCCTGAAACTTAGGTATAGTCGCTGTAAATTCTCTTTGTATGCTTTACGAGTCAGTTACCTTTTTTGACATTGTGTTAGTGTTTATTCGTATTTTTGGACAACTACTTGTTGATAGTATTCATCGAATTTTTCGCGGTTAATAAAGCCGGTTTGTTCTTCCATAGTATTTAGAATGCCGGTTGTCATGGCGTATTTGATGATTTCTTCGTCAGATAATTGTTGATTAATGCCGGCTGCTAGTCCTGCTACGGTAGAATCACCTGATCCGACAGGGTTAACGACGATAATGGTTGGAATGTCGGCTTTATAGTAGGTATCATTATGCTTTACAAAAGCCCCATCTGCTCCTAGAGATACAACAATCCATTCAATGCCATCAAAAATAGGGTTTTCAAGATCATTTTTTAATTCTTGAAAATTAGTTGCCACTGGTTTTTCCAATAGTTCGCTGATTTCATGTTGATTTGGCTTGATTAAGAAGGGTTTAGCATGAGTATTTTTTAGGCTATGGATTAATGCTTTTCCGGAAGTGTCAAGTAAGACGGGAATAGCTTTTTCTTGGGCAATTTTAATGAGCTTGGTGTAGAAATCACTATCCAAACCTTGTGGCAAGCTCCCAGAAATAGTAACGACACTGACGTCTTTAATCAAGTTTGTATAGTGGTCAATAAAGCTAAGTTCTTCTTCTTTTGAAAAAGTTGGTCCAGCTTCTAATAGTTCAGTTTGCTGTCCTTGGTGTAGGATGGCGATGCAGTTTCTGGTTTCTTGTGTGGATTTGTAGAAATCACTTGGTATTAATTGTTCATTCATTTGATTAACGAGATATTCTCCCAAATATCCGCCAATAATGCCAGTAGCTAGAACGGGTTCATTTAATTGGTGTAATACTCGTGTGACATTAATTCCTTTACCACCGGCAGTTTTTAGGACTTTAGTGGTACGGTTCACACTATCGATTGAAAATTGGTCAAGTTGGTATGACATATCAATCGATGGATTCATTGTAACGGTTAAAATCATTTTTATCCCACCTTTAATTTTTATAGTTATATTATAGCATTCTAAAAATTTCACAACTAGGATAAAGGCGAAAAATGATTAAAAAATACCAATCGCTGACTTCATATAACAAATAAAAAATCAGTCTATTTTTATGTAATTCTTTCTTTTTCTAGTGAACTAACTATGATTTTTTTAAAAAAAGTGGTACTATAAATAGGTAAAATAAACGCATTTACTAATGATTAGATGGCGGAAGTTTGGTTAGAATACAAGAGATTGACCAACTTTAAGAAAAAAGAGGAGGAATTTAAAATGACAATTGATTGGAAACAAGAAGTCGAAAATCGTAAAGACTTATTATTAGAAGACTTATTCACTTTATTACGTGTGGATAGTGTTCGTGATGATTCAAAAGCTACAGAGGATGCACCAGTTGGACCTGGACCAAAAAAAGCTTTAGAAACATTCTTACAAATGGGAGAACGTGATGGTTTTGTTACGAAACAAGTTGGTAACTTAGCTGGTCATATTGAATTCGCTCCAGAAAACTATTCAGAAACTTTAGGCGTGTTAGGACATGTCGATGTAGTTCCAGTTGGTACTGGTTGGGAAACTAACCCATTTGAACCACAAATCATTAACGACCGCATTTATGCTCGTGGGGCAAGTGATGATAAAGGACCTTCAATGGCAGCTTATTATGCTATGAAAATTATTAAAGATTTAGGCTTACCAATTAATAAACGTATTCGCTTTATTATTGGTACTGACGAAGAATCTGGTTGGAAATGTATGGATCGTTACTTCCAAACAGAAGAAATGCCTGACTTAGGTTTCTCTCCAGATGCAGAATTCCCAATCATCAATGGTGAAAAAGGAATCTTATCACTACACTTAGCGCTTAACGGTGAAGAAGCTACTGGTGATTATCAATTAGTGAGCTTTGATGCAGGTTTACGTGAAAATATGGTACCTCAAGATGCACATGCAGAAGTTAAAATTGCAGAAAGTTTAGATACTTTAGAATTTATCAATGCGTTTGAAGAATTCCTTAAAGTTAGCCCTGTTACAGGAACAATTACTGAAGAAGATGGTCTAGTGAAAATCGACATCATTGGTAAATCAGCTCATGGTTCTCACCCTGAAGATGGGATTAACTCAGCTTGTTACTTAGCAGCTTTCTTAGACAAATTCAACTTCCAAGGCAATGCTAAAAAATATGTATCATTTATCGCAACTCACTTATTAAATGATCACTATGCAGCGAACTTAGACTTAAAATATAACGATGAGGTAATGGGCGACTTAACAGTTAACCCTGGTGTCTTCACTTACACTCCACAAACTGGCGGAACAATCGTATTGAACTTCCGTTACCCACGTGGAATGTCTGCAGAAGGCTTAGAAATTAAAACAGAAATCGCAGTATCAACATTCGGTATGACAGTTGGACGTGGCAAAGAACAAACACCTCACTATGTATCTCCAGAAGATCCATTAGTAGCGACTTTACTAGACGTATATCACCGTCAAACAGGATTACCAGCACATGAACAATCAATCGGTGGCGGAACTTATGCACGTATTTTTGAACGTGGGGTAGCTTATGGCGCAATGTTCCCAGATTCAATCGATACAATGCACCAAGCCAACGAATTCATTAGTTTAGATGATTTATTCCGTTCAGCAGCGATTTATGCAGAAGCAATCTATGAATTAGTTAAATAAATTTAGGGAAAAGACCTTGTACTATCCGTAGTATGGGGTCTTTTTATGTCTTATTAGCTAGATTTTGTCAAGATAGTAAAAAAATTGTCTTAAAATAAGGGAATTTGCTATTAAATCTGTTGTTTTTAGTGAGTTTTTAATCAATTAGTGGTAAAATTAATAATGATTTGAATAAAAAGGAGTTAGTAAAATGACACAGAATAAACAGCGTCACCGTGCGAGAATTGGAGAGAAGACTTATACGATTATTGGCAAAAAATCAACAAAACATATGCAAACGGTAACAGATATGTTGAATGAACAATTAGACCAATTAACAACTTTAGCTCCAAATTTATCATTACAAGAAAAAATGGTACTATTAGCAGTCAATGCCACATCAGTACAATTAGAAAAACAACAAGAAGTGAATCAATTACAAGAAGAAATCAAACAATTAAAAAAAGAATTAGTGGGAAGGTAGGACATTAATGATTACAGTAGTGATTATGTTAATTTTGCTAGTAGGAATTTATTCGGGAGCAAGACGTGGGTTATTATTACAGTTACTTCATATGGCAGGTTATTTTATTAGTTTTATCTTAGCGATGAACTATTATGAATGGTTAGCAGGTAAAATCGATTTATTTGTTCCTTATCCTTCATTTACACCTGGGACTACTTTTGCTTTATTTAGCGATTCACAGGCATTGAATTTGGATGGGGCTTTTTATAATGGGGTCGCATTTGTCTTATTAGTGATGGTCGGGTGGATTATTACGCGTATTATTGGGTATATGTTAACAGAAATCAGTTATATCCCAGTAGTGAAGCAAGTCAATCAATTAGGTGGAGCTGCCTTAGGTTTCATATTTAACTATATTGGTATTTTCTTAATCTTATTTATCCTTTCTATGGTGCCAACTGAACGTATACAAGTTATCTTTGAAGGGAATACTCTAGCTCATCATATCGTGGAAGATACACCTCTTTTAACGAAGAAAGTAACGCATTGGTGGGTAGATGATGCAGTGGAAGATGATCGTAAATAATAGAAAATACCTCCGCAAATATTAGGAGGGGAATTATGAATAAAAAAATAGAAAAAACATTAGAATTTCAAAAAGTTCGTCAAAAGCTAGCTGAATACGCGACTAGTGAAATGGGAAAACAATTATTATTACAATTACCTGTTGAGACGGATGAACGAAAAATCCAAAAGAAAATCTCGCAAACAAAAGATGGTGTGAACTTATTACGTCTAAAACAAGGCGTACCAATCCCTCGTTTGCAAGATATTACCTTTGTGATTAAGCGTTTGGAATTAGAAGCAAGCTTAAATGCTTTAGAATTAGCAGCTGTCTTGCGTGTCTTAACGACTACACGTGATGTGGTGAATTTCTTTGAGAAGGTTGCAGAAGAAGGAATTGAGGTGCCAACTTTACTTCCTTTAGCAGATAAGTTAGTCCACATTCCATCATTAACCAAGCAATTACGCTTATCCATTAGTGAAGATGGTCGTGTCTTGGATGAAGCCTCAACTGCTTTAAAAGGGATTCGTCAAGGAATTAGTAAAGCAGAAGAAGCGATTCGTCAGCAATTGAATAGTTATCTTAGTGGCAAGTCGGCTAGTTATTTAAGTGATAGCTTAATCACCATTCGTAATGATCGTTATGTATTACCAGTGAAAGCCGAGTATAAGAGTGCATTTGGTGGGACGGTTCATGATCAAAGTGCGAGTGGCCAGACTTTATTCATCGAGCCACAAGCGGTTGTGAATTTGAATAATCGCTTAAAAGAATTACAAGTACAAGAGCGCGCTGAAATCACTCGTATTTTGTGGGAATTAACGGAAATGCTGTTCCCGTATACGAATGAATTAAAGCAAAATCAATATGTCCTATCACAATTTGATGTGGTGAATGCTAAAGCCTTGTATGCCAAAGAATTAAAAGCGACAGAACCCATCATCGATACCCAAAATCATGTGGCATTATGGCAAGCAAGACATCCCTTAATTGACCAACGTGAAGTAGTGGCTAATGATATTATTATTGGTGAAGAATACCAAGCTATCGTCATTACCGGTCCGAATACGGGTGGTAAGACCATTCTCTTAAAAACAGTCGGCATTATTCAGTTAATGGCACAATCTGGATTGTTCATTCCAGCTTTAGATAATAGTAAAGTGGGCTTATTTACCGAGATTTTTGCTGATATTGGCGATGAGCAATCCATCGAACAAAGCTTAAGTACTTTCTCATCTCATATGACTTCGATTGTTGATATTTTGAATCATATTGATGAAAAATCATTAGTCCTACTAGATGAGATTGGTTCAGGTACTGATCCACAAGAAGGGGCGTCTCTTGCGATTTCAATCTTAGATTATATGGCAACCAAATCAAGTTTCGTGATTGCGACCACTCACTATCCGGAATTAAAAGCATATGGTTATAATCGTTATGGTACGATTAATGCCAGTATGGAATTTGATAGCGATACTTTACAACCGACTTACCGCTTCTTATTAGGCGTGCCAGGCCGCAGTAATGCTTTTGATATTTCACAACGTTTGGGCTTGCCAGAAGAAGTCATTACGCAAGCGAAGGGCTATATTTCATTAGAAAATCAAGAATTAAATGAAATGATTTCTGATTTGGAACAAAAACGCCGCTTAGTAGAACGAGATTCGCTAACTATCGACCAACAATTGGAAGAAAGTACACAATTATTAGAAGAATTACGTCAAGAAGCACAAGCCTTAAAAGATCAAAAAGAACGCTTAATAGAAGAAGCCAAAGAAAAAGCTAATCAATTAATCGATGAAAGCCAAGAAGAAGCCGAAAAACTAATCTCAGACATTCGCCAAATGCAGATGAAGAGCAAACAATCGGCTATTAAAGAACATGAATTCATCGAAAAACGTAGCGAATTTGGTCAATTAAAACACGAACAATCACTTAAAAAGAATAAAGTCCTACGCAAAGAACGCGCCAAAAAACAACTAAAACCAGGCATGTCAGTCGATGTTACATCATTCGGTCAACGTGGCGTCTTAGTTGAAAAAGTATCTGAAAAAGAATGGGTCGTTCAAATGGGCATTATCAAAATGAAATTACCAGTAGATGATTTAATTGGTTTGGACAATGAACCAGAACCAAAAAAACAACAAGTCGTCTTACGCAGCGCATCGCAAAGTCATGTCAAGCCAGAACTAGACTTACGAGGTCAACGCTATGAAGCAGCCTTAAAAGAAATGGACCGCTACTTAGATGCCGCTATTTTAGCAAATTACCCACGTGTGACCATTATTCATGGTAAAGGAACGGGTGCTCTGCAAAAAGGTGTTCATAAAGCCTTAAAACGTCACCGCTCTGTTAAAAGCTATGAATATGCCCCGATGAATACCGGTGGAACGGGTGCTACTATTGTGACTTTCAAATAAAACGAAAAAATTGTAGATTTTGAGCAAATACTTGTATAGCTAAGTAATTTTTTGGTATACTATATGAGAAATAAAAAATACAAAATTTATAGAGAGGAATGATATAAATGGTACAATCAATCACTGATGCTAACTTTTTAGAAGAAACTAAAGAAGGGGTAGTCCTAGTAGATTTCTGGGCAACATGGTGTGGACCTTGCCGTATGTTAGCTCCAGTCTTAGAACAATTAGATGAAGAAATTGGCGATAAAGTAAAAATCACTAAAATGGATGTTGACCAAAACAAAGCAGTTGCTGCTGAATTTGGTATTATGTCTATCCCAACTCTTTTAGTTAAAAAAGATGGTAAAGTTGTAGAAAAATTAGTTGGTTACCAACCCAAAGAAAAATTAACAGCAGTCTTAGAACAATATATCTAAACGAATCAATAATTTTTAATAAAGATTATTATTTTCGTATTGCTATTGTTTATTAAACATGCTTGAATAAAGTATCAGGAGTTCTACTTTGGAATTCGTGATACTTTTTTTATACTAAATAGAAAAGAGGCCAAGAAATGTTAGAAAAATCAATGCATCATTTTCAATTTATAGAAACAAAAGAATTACCGGATATTCAATCAACAGCTTATTTATACCGTCATGAAAAAACAGGTGGTGAGGTGTTGTATCTAAAAAATAAAGATGACAACAAAACTTTTACAATCTCATTTGCTACACCGCCTTATGATGATAATGGGATTTGCCATATTATTGAACACTCAGTCCTAAATGGCTCAAAAAAATACCCAACGAAAGAACCCTTTGTTGAATTATTAAAAGGCTCACTAAATACTTTCTTAAATGCGATGACTTATTCAGATAAGACTGTCTATCCAGTAGCTTCACGTAATGAAAAAGACTTTAGTAATTTAATGAGTGTCTATTTAGATGCAGTATTCAATCCGAACTTCTATCATGATAAACAAATCTTAATGCAAGAAGGATGGCACTATCATTTAGAAA
The DNA here is from genome assembly GCF_900111135.1 of Granulicatella balaenopterae. Taxonomy (GTDB): domain Bacteria; phylum Bacillota; class Bacilli; order Lactobacillales; family Aerococcaceae; genus Granulicatella; species Granulicatella balaenopterae. Next base: position 17,503 of record NZ_FOGF01000036.1, read on the forward strand.
ATAAAGAAGACGACTTAATCTATAAAGGGGTTGTATACAATGAGATGCGTGGTGCCTTTTCACAACCAGAATCAGAATTGTATCGTTTAATGGAACCGACTTTATATCCAGATACTATCTACCAACATATTTCAGGTGGGATGCCAGAGTCAATTCCAACGTTAACACAAGAAAAATTCACAGCCTTCCATAAAGCCTATTATCACCCAAGCAATGCTAAAGTGATCTTATATGGAGAGATGGATTTTGAGAAACATTTAGCAGAAATTGCTGAATATTTTGATGAATATAATTATAAAAAAATTCAATTTACTTATTTTGAACAAGAACCATTCCATGAAGAACGTGAGCGTCATGAATATTATTCACTATCAAAAGGGGAAGATCCAAAAGACAAAACCTTAATGAGTAAAGTCTGGTCGATTGGTAATAGTTTGTATGGTGAACAGGCGATTGCATTTGGTATTTTAGAAGAATTGTTACTAGGCAGTAATGTTTCACCATTGAAAAAAGCCCTGCTAAAATCAGGTCTATGTTCTGACGTAATGGGGGGATATGGCTCATATATGTATCACCCAATGTTTGAAGTAACTTTAAAAGATACTAATCCAGAAGCAAAAGATGAATTCAAACAAATTATCACAACTGAATTGGAACGCTTAGTCAAAGAAGGAATTCCTGAAAAGGCACTTCAAGCAGCCTTAAATAAAGCAGCCTTCCGTTTCAAAGAGGCAACTGCATTAGAAGGCGGTACTCCAAAAGGCGTGGCATATGGCTTAACCTCATTAACTAGCTGGTTATATGGTGGCTCGCCTTATACTTTCTTAGAATTCCAAAAATATTTGGATAAGATTAATGAGGAAAAAGCGAATGGCTACTTTGAAAACTTAATTCAAAACTATTTATTAGATAATAAACATGCGGCTGTGATTACCCTAGAACCACAAGTAGGCCTTGGAGATGAGCGTGAAAAAGCTCTAGCTGATAAACTTCAAGCTTATAAAGAATCATTAACTGACGAAGAATTAGATCAATTAGTTGATAATACACGAGCATTATTAAAACGCCAAGAAACACCAGATTCAGCAGAAGATTTGGCAAAAATTCCAATGCTATCACGCAAAGATATTAAAGCAGATGCCTTAGAATTACCATTAACAGTCGAAGAAACAGAAGATGTGACTTATCTATACTATGAAGACTTTACTGCGGGAATTGGCTATGCAAAATACTACTTTGATTTAAGTGTCGTGCCAACTCATTTATTACCGGCAGCTTCATTCTTAACGGAATTATTAGGCGAAGTTGCAACGACACATTATTCAGAAGAAGAACTATCAACAGAAATCGACTTCTATACAGGTGGCGTGGCAACCAATACTGCTGTTATCGTGGAATCAGTAGAAGACAATACTTACTATCCTAAATTCACTGTATCAGGTAAAGCCTTAGCTGAATATACCGACAAATTAGTAGCTTTGATGCAAGAAATCAGTCTACACTCTAAAATTACTGATGAAGCAAAAGTTAAAGAAATCCTATTAAATACCAAATCAGCTCTAGAAACAAACTTCAACTATGGCGCCCATGTAGCAGCCCAAAAACGTCTAGAGTCTTATTTCTCAGAATCAGCAAAATACTACCAAATCTTAGAAGGCGTCGATTATTATGATTATATCGCTGATGTAGTGAATGATATCGACAATAAATTAGCTGGCTTTATCGAAGAATTAGTAGCCGCAAGCAAACTAATCTTCACAAGCCACAATGTCGTTGCAACATTCACCGGAGCAACAAAAGATTTCCAAAACTTCAAACAAGCAAGTGAAGACTTCTTTAAAGCCTTATCAACTGAACAATATGCGGTGCAACCATTTACCGCAGAAGTAAAAATCTTAAACGAAGGCTTCAAAACAGCCCAAGAGATTCAATACGTAGCAAAAGGTTATAACCAAACATTATTAGGCACACCATTTAACGGCCAAAACCTATTCATGAAGACCATTCTAGGCTTAGACTACTTCTGGAATAGCGTACGTGTTAAAGGTGGCGCATATGGCGGAATGAGCATGGTAGACCAATTAGGGAATGTTAGCGGCGTATCCTATCGTGATCCAAACCTAGTGGAAACATTAGCAATTTACGATAAAACAGCCGACTACCTAGCAAACTACCACCCAACTGAAGAAGAATTCGAGAAAAACTTAATCGGAACCTTCAGTGGAGTCGACCGCCCATTATCAGCATCACAAAAAGGACGCATTGCTTTTAATCGTTACTTCACACACAAAACACGTGAAGATGCCCAACAAATTCGCAATGAAATCCTAGCAACAACACCAGAAAAAATCCGTAACTACGCACCAGTTATGCAAAAAATTATGGATCAAAATGCTTTCGTAGTCATTGGTAATGCCCAAAAAGTCGAAAACAACAAAGAAATCTTCGGCACCGTACGCAATTTGTTTAAATAGGACGTGAAAAGGCTTAGCACGAAAAGAGTGTAGAAATAACGTCGAACGAAGGATTAGCACAAAAAAGTGTTGAGACAAAAAAGCAGTAATCAGGCTTAGCACAAAAAGAGTGGCCAGCTAAATACCGCTGAAAAAAATGCCAGGAATTAGCGTGAAAGAAGTGCTGGGAAAAAAGCGAGTGCTGGAAAAAAAGCGAGTGCTGGAAAAAAAGCGAGTGCTGGGAAAAGAAGTAAGTAGCGAAAAAGTTCCAGCACGGAAACACCCTTAGCATAAAAAACTGCAAGAAACTCAATAAGCGCTCCAAATGGAATAGCATGCAAAAAGTTCACAAACAAAAAGTGTAGAAATAAAAAAATATCCAAACGGCGTCAAGAACAAAAACGCCGGCAAATAAAGAATGCGTCATTATGATGCAAACAAGAAAACGTCAATCTGAAAAGGTTGGCGTTTTTTTTGTGGGTATGTGAACAGAAAAAGGCGATTACTTAGATTATTGAATTTTCGGTTAGAAAGATAAAAAAAGAAGAAAATAAAACAAACTAAGTGAATAAAAGCAATATGAAACAATAAAAATAAATGTGGAATAAGATAAATGACGGTTGATTTCGGGGGGGTGCGTGATAAACTAAGAAAAAGTATGTTCAACTGTATTAGGAGGAATTTAGAATGAAAACGAACGAAACTAAAATGAAAAAAATGATGGTGAAAGGTGTTTGTTCAGTAGCTTTAGCTGGAACAGTATTTGGAACAGTAGCACCAATGGTAGAAAACAATGTAGCGATGGCAGCAGAGACTATCACTGAAGACGGTATTGTATTATGGGATATAAGAACAGAACCTATGATGAAAGATATTAAAGAAACAGGAAGAACTTTGACCGGAAAAGTATTCTTAGGTAACGCTAAAATTAGAGTAATGTATGCCGTCCCAGCCCAAGATATTTTTGGGCAAGATGTCCAAGATTTAGTAACTGCTCCAGATGGTAGTTTTTCGTATACTGTATCTAAAGATGTACCTAAAGGGGCTGAAATAACTATGATGGTATTTACTGCAAAAGGTACTCATGTTTCTGGGGTAATTCTAGAAAAAGGTTTAATTGCCGATAATAACGGTGGAGATGTAACACCAGAACCAGAAAAACCTTCTGTACCAGATAATGGTGGAGATGTAACTCCAGAACCAGAAAAACCAGTTACACCAGATAACGGTGGGGATGTAACTCCTGAACCAGAAAAACCAGCAGAAAAACCTGTAACACCAGAAAAACCTGTTACTCCAGCTGAAAAACCAGCAGAAAAACCTGCTAAAAAACCTGCCAAAAAACCAACAGCAAACAATGAATCAGCAACAAACCAACAACCAACATATAACACAGGCGATACCCTAGCTAAAACAGCAACAACTAACAATAGCGTGATTTTAGCAGCTATTGGTGGTATTGCATCATTAGTAATGGGATTAGAAGCATTAATCTCACGCAAAAAATAATCAATAATTAAGATTGAGCAAAGACATACTTTTTGAAGCGCATCCTCGTGATGTGCTTTTTTTTTTAGATAATAGGAGGTAGCAATCAGTAATGTTGGTTGTCTTTTTTGTGGGGATTATGAGAAAAAAGGTGAAACGCTAGCGAAAAATCAGTAAAGGAAATCCTTAAAAAGCAGTGTGGAAATCTTCAAAAATTGCTAAAGAAACTCACAACAAACTACCAACAAAAGCTATTTAAGAAATAAAATAAAAAATTCCCAAAAAACTTGGAACAGATTCTAAACATCTAACGCTATTAAGTTATAGAGAAAATCTAACAAGCGGAGGATGTAAAAATGACCAAGACAAGACAACAATTCTATCAAGTACCAAAATTAATCGTAGCAGGAGAACGCTATAAAAACTTATCGGCACTAGACATAATGACTTACGCCGTGATGCTTGACCGCCAACAAGTATCCATCAAAAATCATTGGCATGACGAAAAAGGGGAAGTCTACTTTTTATATAGTAAT
>NZ_FOGF01000065.1 GCF_900111135.1 Granulicatella balaenopterae
ATCAATTATATCTTTTGTAACTGTATCTTCACCAATTGCTATTGTTGCTGCTTGGTCAGAAGTTCCTGTCACGTTATCTAGTTTGACAGTTGTTGCTAATTCACCATCTTTATAAGTTAATTTTTGTGGCTCATAAATTTCTTGATTGATAATTTTATATCTATCTAATGTTGTTTCTACTTTCGAGATATAATTTGTTCCATTTATTGCAATTACGCTATCTAATCTAACTCCATCTTCTTTAATGCTATATGATATTTTATTACCAAATGAGTTTCTTTCTGGAACTTTTATTGTCTTAGTCCAACCTTCATTTTTAGTTAATTCTACATAAAACTGTTTGTTACCATCAGCTATAACCCAAGCTTTTACGCTATCTGTCGCTATGTTACCCATCCATTCTTTATTAATTTTAATATCAAACATTTTTTCATTATATTCTTCTGCTTTACCATCATTATACATAATATAGTTTGAACTTCCACTTTGAGTATATTCTTTAACACGAATTAAATTTTGTACATTATTTTCACCTTTTGTTGTATTTTTTCCGCCTTTTTCATGTTTATAGAATATAAATTTAGCAGCCTTAGTATACCAATTTAAGGACAGTATCTGTTTGGTTGGCTTATTAGGAGTTACAATAAAAAATTCTTCTCCATTACATATCGGATTTTCATATGTAACAGGCGAACCATCTTTATGATATAAATGAGCTTCCTTATCATTACAACTTAATTCTATATCACAAACTAAGCCTCTTATTCCATTCAAAGTCAGCAAACCTGAATACCATAACACATGAATTTTTTTCATCGTTACATCACCTTGAATACTAGGATTAGCTAGAAAAAACTCTTCATCTTCTTTAAAATTTTTAAAATACTTTTTATATAGTTGATTATAATATTTACACATACCTTCAGAATATTGATTATGTGGTGTATACTTCCCTTCTCTTCCAGCTGTTATATCCCATATAAGATTTTGCGTCATATACCTAGCTTCTGATTCTGTAATTTGTTTTATATAATCTCCATATCCATTATTGGGGTATCCAACAAATAATGCTAATGCAATTTTTTGTTTCTTTTCTACTCCGTATGTATTTATGTAATCATCATTTGATTCTAAATAATTTTCAGTTTTTGAATAAAAACATCTGTCATCATTCCCGTTATATGTTGCATCTTTTTTGCTTGGAAATCCCTTTTCATAGTTATAACAATATGCTATTTGTTCTCCTTCATCTGATATTTTAATACCATATCTAGTATCTCTATTTACCGTCATTTCTTCATGATAGCCTTGAAATAAATTTTCCTGTGCATAAACCTTATTTTGTATAACTATGACCAAATATGTAATAAATAGTAATATAACAGCAATTAATCCAAATTTACTAATTATTTTTTGGTGATTATTCATTCTCTTACGTTTTATACCTTTCTTAATATTTTCTTACATAATTTAACTAGCTATATAACTAACCATTTTTGTAAATAAGTTTTTCTATCACTTTTTATAATCAGATAATACTTCATTTGTTAATTTCTTTATCCACATTCTACCACAGAACCCTTCTTCAAATGTTTTATCTGATTTTAAGAAAAATTTATCAATATCTTTTTTAGGATTTTGGTTTGTTTTATTTAAAATAGTTGTATATTCGCCATGATAAGCATCGATATTATACCACTGACCTTCTACTTTCACTTGATTCCAAGCATGATTTAAATTTAATATTTTTTGCCTACTATCATATTTCTGTAATTTTTTCTGATATATTTCTTTATTTTTTTTAATTTGATCACTTGTGCCATATGTTATATATGGGGAATATATTGATGAAACCCATTTTTGTTCTAAGCCAGCTCTTTCTGCCATACGAGAGAAAGCAACTGCATATGCTTCACATACACCTTTGCCTTCGATAATTAATGTTGACGGTGCATATACGGAACGTTTCTTGTCTGTATACGGTATTGTTTTACCAGTATAATCAATAGCAGCACTACCATGATCAATTAAATATTCATAAATAATCTTAACTTTTTCATAATCAGACATATTATCCGTAATTTTTTCTTTAATAAAGTCATCTATGATTTGCTCTGATTGTTCAATATCTTCATCTGTCACAGAATATTTATCTACTGTATAAGTAAAGGACAGTATAAATCGATATGAATTATCTTTAATATGTTCTCTTTTATCATACGTAATATTTCTACAGTGTCTAATGTAACTAGCACTTATTGGTAAATCTGTTAAATGATATATTAATTCGTTTATATCATTTTCAGTAGTTATTACCTCTGTATACAATTGCTTAGTATAAATTTGTTTCAACACATAAGTTTCCATATTTTTATAATTTTCTGTAAAATCAATATTCTTATAGGCAATTGGAACTTTTAAATTAATTTTTTTCTTAACAAAATCACTGAACTCAACATTATCAGAAGGTCTTACATATTCAAAAATAACTTCATTACTTATTTTATCTTTTAAAATTACATCTTGTTCCTTTTTTAACGGTACATATCCATCGATTAATACTGGTTTTAATCCTTTAATTACTGTTCCAAAAAACTCTATTTTTGTAATTGTCGGATAGATTTCTTTTTTAGTTTCAGCATCTATATATTTGATATGTAGTTTTGTTTGAATTAATTTTGTTTTATTTTCTTTTGAAATAGATTCAAAAATCTTATTAATTTCATCCGTTGTAGTAGCATTATTTATTTTATCAATACATTCCTCTATTAAATTATCGTCAATATAATCTATATACTGAAATTTTTGAATTTGTTCAATTTTTTCTTTTTTTAATTTTTCTAAATTATTTTTCACATAATAAAAAGTAATCATCTCCTCGTTATTTGATTTAGATAATACTTTTTCTTGTTTTGGTTCAGAAATCAATCGATATTCTGCAGGAATTTTTTCTTTTTGAAAATTTGTAATCCCATTTTCTGTTATTTTATCACCTTCTAATCCTATTTTTGTAATAGTCGGGATCAATTCTTTATTTGTATTAAAATCAATATGTTTTACATGGTATTTAATTATTGCTACATTATCTAAAAATTCTTTCTTTTTTTCTTGTTCATTATTTTTATTTACCTCAACTCTTTGGCTAGCTCCTATATTTTGATTTATTAAACTATTTTCTATGTCATTTTCTTCAAGTTTATTAGTTATTTCTTCAGCTAACACTAAATTGCTTCCTGTTAAAATCATACCTATAATAGAGCTTGTTAAAAAAATTCTTTTCATTTTACAAATTTCCTTTCAAATAATATATTTGACATCTATTTCTCACATAATAATCATTTTATAAAAAATGAAGTAAACTTAAGCCGAATATATCTGCAAAGGCATGTGATGTTGTATATATAAATAAGTTATTACTTTTTTTGCGGTACAAAAGATGATATGTGACACCCAAAATAATCCCTAAACTCATTGCACTCCATATTCCTTGATAGGTATGTACAGCAATCCTTAATCCTACCGCATATATCCAAAAGATTTTTTGGTATTTATCTTGAACTGCAGTACAAATTCCTAGGAAAAATATCTCTTCATAAAATCCATTTAGTAATGAAAAAATAATTAATGAAGCATCAATATTTCCGAAAATACTAATAGGATTATTTGTTTGAATCCAATCAATTACCCAGTCAATTCCATATGTTGGTAGCATTGCAATATCCATTAATAATCCCAATAATAAAAATACAACTACTGCTATCATAATATTCTTGAGAGAAACTTTATATTTCCAAGTTGAAAAGTCAAATTTCACTAATCTTAAATATAAAAATGCAATCAATAATTGGATACTTTGAATGCCTATTGCCTTATAATTATCCATAATAGAAAATTCTAAATTATCACCAATATTACTAGGTTCAGTCATAAAATATAATTCAGTTGATTTTATCAATGCAGGACCAAGCATAATAATTGAAACTACTATAATATTGTGCCATTTTAAAGTTTTTTTCATAACATTACTTCCTTTACCATTTTTTAATAAATATAACAAATTGACTATAAAATTACTGTTAAGTGTTATTTGATAAAAAAACCTTATAAATAGTACTATCATTACTACTTATAAGGTTTTAGTATTTATTATTATTTATTATTTATTATTTTTTATTCTTGATAATAATTATCCCAAATAAACCACTTATACATGCTAACATACTAGTAACTAACATTGATTTACTTCCTGTTTTAGGTAAATTAGTTGTAACTGATTTTTCTACTTTAGTAAGCGTAACTGGTTTTTCTAGTTTACTATAATCATCAACAACAACAAGAACACCTTCTTTATTTACTGTTGCTTGATTATTTTCTACTATTACTTTTCCATTTTCATCTACTTTAAAAGTAATATCTGTAACCACTTCAAATCCTTTTGGTGCATATTTTTCTTTAAAAATATATGTTCCTGAAGCCAAAGTAACTTGATGTACATCTTTTGTACTTTCCCAACTGTCTATTTTTTCACCTTTTTCATTATAAAGTTCTATTTGAGCTCCTTCTAATTCTTTCCCATGAATATCTACTTTTGAGATAGAAATAACATGTTTATTTTCTTTTGGTTTAATTTGTTTAACCACGATTGTTTGTGCTTTATCATTTAGATCGGCATGCATTGCTTCGTGGTGTTTTGTTCCTTCTGCATACTCAAATTGGTTAATACTGCTAGCTTTTTC